>JAGRAT010000434.1 GCA_020434495.1 Bdellovibrionales bacterium
CAAATCAACACAATGCTTTCGCTTGAGAAGCTCTGATTGAATGAACAACGCTGTCTGTTTGTCATCTTCAACTACCAAAAAGTTCATAATGTCCTGAGGACTCTCCAAAAACATTGACAAGCTTCTTTATTCTTATGGAGAGAGATAGCTTAGCTCTTGCTAAACTGTAGAGTGTTTTTAGTATGCAAGGAAAGCACATCACTTAAAGTTAATTCCGCAAAACATAACATTACAAAATTGTAAGGTTGTTTCATCTTCTAGATTGTTAAGGAATTTAAGTAAGATATCAAAAATTACGGTTTGTTTCTGTTCTAAAGGACCCATTGCTTTGTTGACAACAGAGCTCCACGATTTCTATACACCCATACTCTGATATCTCCATGAGCGACGCCCTCGTGATTGAGATGGATGGACTACCGGTGAATAGCAATTCGTACACCGCAGAGATAAGTTTTAACGGAGTCAATAGATGGTTGAGGAAAATGTTTCGCATTACTTTAGAACCTACGTAAAGTGGATAACAGGGATAGGCGTTGGGGTCGCTATTCTTGCTCTCATCTGGCTTACACTTCAATTACTTCTTGGTGAGCAGAGAGCAGCAACTCTAGAACTTTCACTACATCATGTTATTGGACCAAGCCTCGCCTCATCTCCTCCTCCGGCTAGTGAAGATATTCCAAATGTCTCAATCGCAATTGATATGGAGGAAGCAAAGAAAAATCAAGAAGATTTGCGAGGAAATCTGCTTCAAAATGGAAAGGCTTATCCGATCAAATTCATCATCAGCCAACTACATCCCGCTGCCAATTCGTTTTTCTCGAAGCTAGCGATAAAAGTGCGAAAAGGTCAATTATATAATGACATGGAGGAGTTTGAGATCCTACCTCCGATTTCTTCTTCTCAAATCTCGGAGTGGATCAAGAGGGAGATTGCTCGAAGTATTGGCTTTGATGAGATCGGAAAGTTCTTCCCGATAAATTTGGAAGTAAATCGTAAACACAACGGCCTCCGATTCGTGTCGGCCTTACCCCAAACGCTTTCAATGGATCTTTCGAACATCCCGTACTTAAAATTGTTCTGCCGTGTATCATCAGAAGTCCTCGATGTTGAGAAGAAACTAACAGGAGCGGCAAAAAGTAAAATTCCTGTTCGGCCAGACGAGGAGTGGAGCATTACAGCCCCAATGCTCGGGGAGGGCGTTACTGGTCCGGAGTTCGCGCGCATGAAGGCTCTGGCCTCGAAGTCAGTACTATCTTTCGAGGAGGAACCTGAGCTCCTACGTCTCGTAGATATGCGCTATTTTGGAAAGTACGCCGCCATAGTCACACTTATAGATGAGGCAGACCTCGAAGATATGCCGACTCCGTCAAGTTTTCGGTTCGAAGAAATCAGTGGCCGGATTCGACCTTCATTTCAACTTTGTAACGCAGAGGGTCTCATGCCACGAAGCGACCAGTGGTTTCATTCCCTAATGGACAAATTGAAGGAACAATCCGAGTTTACAGCTTCCTACAATAATACAGTTGAACTGCTTGCATCTTCTGCTGTGAATGAGCATCTCATAGCTCCACTCAAACTGCTTGTAAACGAGCAACTTCTCTCAAGCATTAATGCTACTCCGTTTCGTTATGCTGCTACTCCCTCTGGTAAACTTGGATATGTATACGGTTCCAACGCGAGTGCTGAAGTAAAAAGAAGTTTCGCCCGACTCACTTCTGGTGGTCCCTTACTTGAGCGCGCTCCTTCCGGGGTAAGGGCTTCCCTTGATCCTCAGACAAACGACTTATCTAGCTCGAAGTCTATTGTCATCGACGGGAATAAGGCGCTCCTCGAAGACCTAGTAGTACGAGAAGGACAAACCCTTTCTGTAAAAGCAGGAGCTAGCATTCAGATCGCTCCCGGAGTCTCTATTCTTGTGGCGGGAGGCACTGCTAAGTTTGAAGGGTCCCAGGAGGCCCCAATTCGAATCTCCGGTTTAAGTTCAGCTCCGTGGGGTTCAGTTGTTATATCCGATGGTGGGAATGCTGCTGTAAACTATGCGGTTATTACTGGTGGTAGTGAAACATATCGGGATTATGTGCGTTATGATGGTGCATTTGCCGTCCATAATGCATCGGTCTCAATTTCTGATTCCCAAATTGATGGAATTGTGTCCTTCAATAAATCAGTGATAGATCTAGAAAATGTCACCTTCATAAACGTTATTCCAAAAATATTTCTTAGCAAAGGTGCGCAGGTTTTGGCACGAAACGTCAAACATATACAAAATACTCCTCAGCACACTCTCGCTATTCTTCAACAGACTCCTCACGGAGTGCCCCATACAGAGCGAGAGTTCAAATATACCATCCATGCAGACTGGAGATCTCAACAGTTATTGGAGGCTGCTGAAGCGCTTCAATCGTATTTAGGGCGGGTACTATCTGACCGATCGAAGTGGAAAGCTCCGGAATTTTCGACTGACAGAGCTTTGTATCGTCCAGACACAAAAGTCGGAGAGTTCGCATACGCCGATATCTATATAGATACCGATGATCACTTGAACTATAAGCACGACATTTCCTATCGATATCGTTACAGATTTGAAAATCGAAAGGCCTTTAATAGCTACGTTCGAAATCCAGAGAAACCTCGATTTTGGCCATTCCGCCTTGAGTATCAAGGAAAAATTGGACGTGGGCACCCCGCACCTGGATTTTCAGAAGTTTATGAAGCTCGCTTCGAGTTTCGAAAACAGAGCCTGCCATTTAGTGAAGATTATCTGGCCCCCTGGTCTCCATGGGACATTGAGACCTTTCTACCATTTATGTTAGCAGGATCATACAAAGGCATCTCCACGGTATCGGGTGCAGAGGTAGAGCGCTTTTTGAGTGAGAAGACCCAGCGTTCTGATTTCGCTTTTGGACCTCGCGTCGTAGTAGTAACTGAACGTCTGAGGCAACATCTCAATATTCCTACCGAATGGGGTTCTGGCCCAAAC
>JAGRAT010000435.1 GCA_020434495.1 Bdellovibrionales bacterium
GAGGACTACCTTCCAGCAGCACCAGTGCTTGGAATCCTCCTTCTCGCCCAGCTCTTTAAGGTTATCTCGGCTCCTACTGGATACGTTATGACCATGACTGGAAATGAGCGGATTACCTCATGGGTGATTGGGGGAGCTGCGGTTTTGAACGTCATCCTAAATGTTCTACTGGTTCCGAAATACGGATTGATGGGTGCTGGAATTGCGACCTGCATCTCAGCTCTTTGCTGGAATGCGCTACTCGTGTTGAAGGTTAGGCGACTTTTCGGAGTATTGCTCATTCCTTTTTTACCGGAACGACAGCGCTAGTTGGTGCTAGAGAGCGTGAGAGAGAAGGATTACGCTCCAGGGGATTATCGCGAAGGCGATAAAAACCCCTGAGGCGATTCCGAGCAGTGGTCTTACCCAACGCTCAGTGTGAGCGGCTATGGTCAGCCAAACGATAAACCCAACAGCGATGCTCTTCGTAAAGAACAGGGCGAGAGCGGCGCTATCGAGGCGGACCATCAACTCTCTTAGGGCAAAATTTCCCTCAAATTCTACACCTAAGAGAGAGATGCCGGCGTGAGTCAGGAGCGCATCGGCTATATTCAAAAGAATCAGGGAGAGTCCTAGGAGGAATGCATTTCGGGAGATAGCTCGGTCTCTTCCAATGTAGATGAGAACGGTAGCTTTTCTCGGGCGTAACATCCCCTGGGCAGAGAGGCATTCTCGGTTCACGGAGCGAAACCGAAACAGTCTGTTGCCGCCGTTGCTGCGGGTGTCTGTTTCCCCATCTGGAAGACTTAGGGACATGTTCGGTGTCCTGTAGTGCAACTTATTCATAGTGACTCCTGATAAGGGAAGGTGCATGAACTGTTCCAAGAGCTGATTGGGGTTTAGGCGAGAAATAGTGGTAACTCAGCTACTCCTTTAGCCGCTACGGGAATGAATTCCTCAGAGGGGTTACGGGATTCCGGGAGAGTCCCTGAGCAAATCTTTTAATACATTCTTTCTGCCTCTCAATTGAAATGGTTCCCACCTAAAGCGAACCGAGGAGCTCTTCCCAAGGAAACTGAGGACAATTTTCACGTATTCTGGTGTAACTGTTCGAACTGGCAGAGCATTTTGAGTTCAAGGCAAAAAGTACGTATACTCCCGTCCAAATTGGTCTTTTCGTTCGGGTGGGCTGAGTGGGTCCTCTGCGAAAAGTTTTAGAGGTACATTGAGGAGGATGCTTGGCAACGATTGTTGATGATATTTCCCGGACCTTTGATGAGTTCCTACTTCTACCGGGGTTGACCAAGGTTGAGCATGTCCCATCGAACGTTTCTCTTGCTACCCCCGTAGCGAAGTATAAGCCAGCAGATGGAGGGCCAAAGCATAAGCTCAATATTCCCCTTGTCTCTGCCGCGATGCAGTCAGTCTCTGGTTCCGAACTCGCGATAGCACTCGCCCGACGCGGTGGGTCAGCTTTCACCTTTTGTTCGCAGCCGATTGAATCTCAAGTTGAAATGGTTCGATTGGTTAAGGAGCACAAAGCAGGGTTTGTTGTTTCTGATTCTAACTTGGGACCAGATGTGGCTCTTTCTGAGGCGATAAAGCTTCGAGAGAGAACCGGGCACTCAACGATAGCCATTACGGAAAACGGGGGGAGTTCGTCTAAGCTTGTTGGTTTGCTTACGAGCAAAGACTATTGGGAGTTTAAGGATGATCTGACCCGGCCGATCAAGGATTTTTATACCCCAGTTGAGAGTCTCGTCCTTGCTGAAGAAGGGATAAGCCTTACTGAAGCGACAGAGCTCCTTTGGAAAAACAAAAAAGAATGTCTTCCTATCATTGATAAGGCCGGCAACCTGAAATCCCTCGTATTTCGCAAAGATTACTTTGATCACAAATCTAATCCTGATGAATTAACAGATGACCATAAGCGGCTCTTTGTGGGTGCGGCGCTCAATACCTTTGATTATTTGGAGCGGGGGCAGGCGCTGGTTGATGCCGGTGTTGATAGTCTCTGTTTTGACTCTTCAGATGGATACACCGAGTGGCAAAAGACTGCCTGCTTGGAGCTTCGCGAAAAAATTGGCGGAGCCGTACCGATTGGCGGAGGTAATGTTGTTTCTAAGGAGGGGTTCGATTATCTCGTTCGTGAAGCGCAGGTTGATTTTGTAAAGATCGGAATCGGCGGTGGCTCGATCTGTATCACGCGCGAGCAGAAGGGTATCGGCCGCGGGCAGGCCTCGGCGGTCATGGCGATTGCGGCGGAGCGAGATCGTTACTACGAAGAGACCGGGGTATATGTTCCGTTGTGCTCGGACGGAGGACTTAACTCGGATACTGAGATGATAGTCGCGCTCGCGATGGGCGCGGACTTTCTCATGATGGGCAAGTACTTTGCCCAGACGGAAGAGAGTCCCACGGAGAAGGTAACCTATCGAGGAAGACTCTATAAGCCGTACTGGGGAGAGGGCTCGAATCGCGCGCGGAACTGGGAGCGGTATAAACAATCGGATCGCCATGAGCTCGTATTCGAAGAGGGAGTCGACGCATTCGTTCCTTATAGTGGTCCGCTCTCGGATCGCGTTGATGTGACCACCGCGAAGATCCGCTCGACAATGTGTAACTGCGGTGCGCTTACGATTGAGGAATTTCACCGGGTCGCCCGTCTCACGCAGGTGTCGGAGATGACGCTCGTCGAGGGGAGTACGGCAACGGTAGAACAGCTCGATCGAATGTACGCGGATCGTCGGTAGTGGGGCCGTAGCGTGTATACTGGAGGACATCAAGGATGTCCGGAAGTCTCCCGGAGGGAGAACACATACTGTCCGCAAGAAGCAGCGAAAGCGATTAGCTTTCAACAACTCAAACCGGGCAATTTTATCGGCGGGCAGGGCAGTATACATGGGGATCTGGTCGGATCAGAGCTATCTTGAGAGGTGCGAACGGCTCTCTCGTTGGGGCGTGCGTCCTCGATTTATCGAAGGCGAGCGG
>JAGRAT010000436.1 GCA_020434495.1 Bdellovibrionales bacterium
GGCGTAAAAAAACAACAGCCCAATGAGAATTGTCCAAAGCCAGTTTGTCTTTACTGTTTCACTCATCAATTATCCTGGTCCAAGCAATACCATCTTAATGTCTTCATGATAACCAGCATCATCACTTACCGTGAGAACTATTGGGGCCCGCCCACCATCGAGAATTCCACGACTAAACTGAATGAAAAGGGGAACTGTTAACAGAGAGTCTTCTGGGACCGGATAAGGCATCGCTGGAAAGATGAGTTGCAAGTCGTCTCTATCGGATTTGATTGAATAGAGTCGACTTTCTTCCCCTCGGTTAGAAATGCGGACGTGAACGTGATTTGAGATTCTCCCATCTGGCAGCTCTGTAAACGGGACATCGCTTGCGCCGCGAGTAATCTTCACCTCACTTGGATTTCTCGTCATCAATGTGTAGCCAATCGCGATACTGATAGCGAGAAGTATCGATCCGTAAATGGCTGTTCTTACGCTGACGCTCTTTAAATTCTTCTCTCCAGATAGCAGTCGAGCCTCGGTGTCGTAGCGGATGAGGCCCTTTGGACGACCGAGCTTTTCCATTACGGAGTCACAGGCGTCAATGCAAGCCGCACAGTGGATACATTCAAGTTGGGATCCATTTCTTATATCAATTCCCGTTGGGCAAACTCGAACGCATAGTCCACAGTCTACACAGTCACCAACATCCTTCTTGGACGCCTTTCCGCGAGGCTCTCCTCGGACTGGATCGTAGCCAACCCCGAGCGAGTGATGATCCATCAATACAGACTGGAATCGAGCATATGGGCAAAGAATGGTACAGAACTGCTCTCGAAACCAACCAAATTGAAAAGCCATGACTCCCATGAGCGCAAGAGTCATGAGAAAGGGTTGCCAATTCTCCCAGGGGGGGGAGACCATCATTTCAAAAAGTGGGTCGCGACCATAGAAATAGGCGAGAGCGGTGCTCGCTAAGATCCAGGCCATAGCAGCACAGAAGAGATGCTTTAGCCCCTTTTTGAGAATCTTTTCCTTTGTCCACGGAGATTGATCTAAGCGCAAACGTTGGGCCGGGCCTCCTTCTATCAGTCGCTCTATAGGCCGGAAAACAAACTCCAAGAATACCGTTTCAGGGCAAGCCCATCCGCACCAAACTCTCCCGATTACCGCAGTAAAGAAGAAGAGACAGATGCCAAGGAACGCGAGGACCAGAGCGAGAAGAAGTGTATCGGTTGCCCAAAAGGTTGTGCCGAAAAAAGTGAATTTCCTCTCGGCAATCTGCAGGAGAACGGCTTGTTTCCCATTTATCGTTATCCATGGGAGGCTGAGGTAGAACAGAATGAGAAAGTACGCAGCGAAGGCTCGTTGCACGCCGTATTTGCCTTTAACCCAGGCAGCATACACCCACTTTCGCTTGCCTTTGGTATCTATCGTATAGAGAACTTCCCTATGGTCAGTCATTGTTTCCTTAAGCGGATTCGTTAGCCGACTCCGCTGCTTCTACGCTCCCCTCTCGTTTGTACAGTTCACCTTGTGGCTCTTTTGGGTTAGGTGGGTTTGTGCCGTTAAGGCTCCACACATACGCCGTAACCTGATTAATCTCTTCTGCCTTTAAGAGAGGGCCCCAGGCAATCATCCCTTTGTCGAGCACACCAACTTCTACAACGTTTCGGATGTCGGTGATTTTGCCGCCGTGAATCCAGTAGTCATCAGTGAGGTTTGGTCCAACTAGCCCCTGTCCTTCAGCGAGGTGGCATGCGGCACATTTCGCAATGAAGATCTCTTTGCCAGCCTCCAGAGATTCCTTTCTGGATGCGAGCTGCAGCAGGACTTCTTCCCCTGTGGCTGCCGGAGGAGCTTCTGCTACAGTTGATGCTTTCATGTCCTCTATCTTCTTCATCTCCGCTGAAAGCTTTTGCGAGGCAAACTGCCATCCTCCAAAGTGATAGAGGCCGACATAGATGAAGCCAAAGACAATTCCACCCCAAAAGAGCGCTACCCACCAATGTGGAAGGTCGTTGTCGTACTCCTGAATACCATCGTAGTCATGGTCGAGAAGCTCGTCTTTCTTACCCATGATTGTTCCCCTCACTGTTTAGAGCATCATCCTTTTCAAGCGGTAACTTTGCATACTGTTCGTACTTCTCCTTCTGGCTCTTTCTGTAAACAAGCCAAAAAATGAGGAGAAAAAGAAGTAAAAACGCTGGTACCGAGTATATGGTTATCAAAGAAGGTTCGTATCCATTTCCGAGTAGGCCTCTCATGCTTCCTCCTCCTCTTCTATGCTGTCATCGCCCTTCGTTCGAGTCGCGGCTACTTGGGAAGCACCACCAACTTTAACATCAGTTCCTAGCCGTTGAAGGTACGCTATGAGCGCGATAATCTGCTTTCTCTCAAGACCTGGGGTTTCCTTAACTCCTTGTTTGTATAGCGCTTGGGTAAGCTCCTCGGCTTGCTTCTTGGCAGAATCCACTGCGGAAGAAGCCTCATCTTTTGTGTATGGTGCTCCAAGTTTTCGGAAAGCTTCGATCTTACGGTTCGTAAGACTCAGATCTAAATCTTTCTCATAGAGCCACGGGTATGGCGGCATGATGGAACCCGGTGATGTCGACCGAGGATCGAGCATGTGTCGGTAATGCCAAAAGTCCAGATACTTCCCACCAACCCGGTGAAGATCCGGACCAGTACGCTTTGATCCAAACTGGAATGGTCTATCGTAGATGAACTCCCCTGGCTTTGAATACTCGCCGTATCGAACTACTTCTTCTCGAAACGGACGAATCATCTGCGAGTGGCAGTTGTAACACCCTTCTGAGACATAGATATCACGTCCTTCCAGTTCTAGGGGGGTGTAAGGCTTAACTGACGGGATGGTCGGGATATTGCTTTTCACGGCCACTAACGGAATGTATTGAACTGGCCCGCCGATGATTACCGCAATTAGAGTGAGTAAGCCAAAGGCGAGAGGTTTTCCTTCGAGCGCTCTA
>JAGRAT010000437.1 GCA_020434495.1 Bdellovibrionales bacterium
AGCCAGTAAGCCCGCTGAAATTAGAGGAGGAGCGCATGAGTAAGAGATACATCCTCGCAAATGGCACGATTATCAACCCCTCTGGCGGGAAGTCTGCCGTTGGATCGGTCCTCATCGAAGGGAAGAAGATTCTCGGTATCGAACTCGGCTCTATCGAACCGTCCGAAGCAGAGGTGATTGATTGTACTGGGAAATGGATTGTTCCAGGATTGATCGATCTCCATGTTCACCTTCGAGAACCTGGATTTGAGTGGAAGGAAACGGTTGAAACTGGAAGTCGTGCGGCTGTTGCCGGTGGTTACACCACAGTCTGTTGTATGCCGAACACCGAGCCTGCGATTGATCATGCTGAGGTGGCACAGATAATCGCCAGCAGAGCTCGAGACGCCGGATTGGCGAAGGTCGTCCCAATCGGCGCTGTGAGCAAAGGGCGCATTGGAAAAGAGCTCGCTCCTCTTTACGAGCTCCGCGATGCTGGATGTCTTGCATTCTCGGATGATGGCGACCCGGTATGGGATGCTGGAATGATGCGGCGTGCATTGGAGATCGCTCGAGATCTCGGAGCACCAATTTGTTGCCATGAGGAGGATAAGTCCCTCTCTTGTTGTGGCTCAATGGATGAGTGTGGACACTCATTCAAGCTCGGCATCCCCGGTTGGCCAGCTGTTGCGGAAGAGGTGATGATCGCACGAGATATTGAGCTTGCTCGTACGACTGGTGGGTCCGTTCATCTCTGTCATGTTTCCACCGCCCGCGGCGCACTGCTCGTTGAGCGGGCGAAGCAGGATGGAATATCCGTTACCGCCGAGGTTACTCCTCACCATCTCATGCTCACTCATCTTGAGGTGGACGGGGTGAATACTGCTTTTAAAATGAGCCCACCTCTTCGATCTCCAGAAGATGTCGAAGGGCTTCGCGCTGCGCTTGCTTCTGGTGTTATCGATTGTATCGCCTCAGACCACGCTCCCCACGAGAGTGATTCCAAGGATGTCGAGTTTGAAGCGGCCTCGATGGGAATTCTTGGGTTACAAACCAACCTTCCTATTGCCCTGAAACTCGTAAGGGATGGAGTAATCTCAAAAGAACGAGCAGTAGAAGCGCTCTCCGTTCGTCCGGCCGAGATCTTTTCCCTTGAAGCCGGAGTGCTTAAAAAGGGAGCCGCGGCGGATCTCGTAGTTGTCGATCCCGAGCAGAAGTGGATTTTTTCTAAATCGAACAACAAATCAAAAAGCATGAATTCGCCGTTTCTCGGACGAGAGTTCGCCGGAGGACCGGTTGAAACGTTTGTTGATGGCAAACGATTTATAAACGAATTGGAGGATAGATGACGGAAGGAGTTTTCGGTGCGACACAACCAGCAGGAATTCCTGCGAAGCTCGTACTCGCCGATGGCACCGTATTCCTTGGGCTTGGATTCGGAGCGTTTTCTCCCGATAGCGAACCAATCGTCTCAGAGATCGTCTTTAATACCAGCATGAGCGGTTACCAGGAGATACTCACTGACCCGAGCTATATGGGGCAGGGGATGTGTTTCACGGCTCCTCAGATCGGAAACGTCGGATGTAACCCGTTGGATATTGAAAGTGAGAAAGTCTATGTTTCTTCTGTTTTTACGAGAGATCTTTCCAGTATCGTTTCGAATTTCCGGGCGAAAGAATCGCTCGATCAGTATCTGAAGAGATACCGCATCCCTGGACTTACCGGCGTGCAAACGCGAGCACTGACTCTTCACCTCCGAGACAATGGTGCGCAGATGGGAGCAATTGGTAAGGCGTCCATCCCAGACAGCGAACTACAAAATGCCGCTGCCGCTCAAGGATCGATGGCCGGAAAGGACTATGTGCAGGAAGTTTCTTGCAAGGAACCCTATGAGTGGTTCGAGCTCCCTTGGGACTCTGCCTCCGATTCCTATCCGAAAGTTTCCCCAGAGCAGATCTGGGAGAGACCTCATGTGGTAGTTCTTGACTGCGGAGTAAAGAAGAACATCCTTCGTTTACTGCTTGCAGAGGGGTTTCGAGTAACAGTTCTCCCAGCTCGAAGTAGTGCCGATGAGATTCGAGCGCTAAAGCCCGACGGTATTTTCCTCTCCAACGGGCCAGGTGATCCCGCGGCTCTACCGGATATCATTGCGGTTGTGAAGGAGCTTTTAGGGGTGGTGCCAATATTCGGCATCTGCCTCGGGTGTCAGCTTATGGCTCACGCAGCTGGCGGGAAGACATACAAGTTGAAATTCGGACATCGGGGAGCGAATCACCCAATTCTCCAAAAAGCCACTGGAGAGATTGAGATCACCTCCCAGAATCACGGATTTGCCGTAGAGGCTGAAACTTTACCATCTTCAGTTCAGGTTACCCATGTAAACCAGAATGACCACACCGTTGCTGGAATTGCTCTACCGGAGCTTAAGGCTTTTGCGGTGCAGTATCACCCAGAGGCGTCGCCAGGACCGCATGATTCGCGGTACCTCTTCAAGCGCTTTTTTGAATTGGTCGTGTCGTAGGAATCAGGTAGGGAAAGGGGAAGAGAATGCCAAGAAGACAAGACATTAAGAAAATCCTAATCATCGGTTCAGGACCAATCGTTATCGGACAGGCCTGCGAGTTCGACTATTCAGGCACTCAAGCGGCAAAAGCCTTGAGAGAGGATGGGTTTGAAGTTGTTCTCGTAAACTCTAATCCCGCGACGATCATGACCGATCCAGAGATCGCTGATCGAACATACATAGAGCCAATTACCGCTGAAACTGTTCGCGCGGTTGTGGAAAAAGAACGACCCGATGCGGTATTGGCGACCATGGGGGGGCAAACTGGCTTGAATACAGCCCTTGAGCTCAACGAGATGGGCGTTTTCGAAGAGTTCAACTGCGAGTTGATAGGCGCTCGAGTCGAATCAATTGAAATGGCAGAGGATCGAGAGCTCTTTCGTCAGGCCATGGATGATATCGGACTTTCCAG
>JAGRAT010000438.1 GCA_020434495.1 Bdellovibrionales bacterium
GGATTCTCAGTAGTCCCCCTCGTCTTTTCCCTGTCTTCCTTTCTCCAGTGTGAACGCGTACTCTGCCATCCTATGCTCACCCTTAGACGCGCTTTTCTGCTCTGGCTTCCTCTCGCTGCGATGTGGATTCTCATGTCGATTGAAGGTCCGGTAGTACAAGCGGCCGCTGCCAGAGCTCCGGAAACAAAACTCAACCTCGCAGCGTATGGATATGCCTTTTTCTCGCTGCTCATCCTTGAGGCACCGGTCTTTATGTTCCTCTCGGCTTCGAATGCGCTGGTGAAAGGACCGCAATCATATGAGCGGTTTAGAAACTACTCGTATCTTATATCTTTTTGCCTATCTGCAGCTTGTCTCCTCGTGGCCGTATCGGGCGCCTTCTACTCAATCAGCCATTCGTTTGTTGGGCTGGAGGAGCCACTCGCTCGCCTTGCTGAGAAGTGCCTACTGGTGCTTGCGGTTTGCCCGCTTATGGTTGGATACCGCCGCTTTCACCAGGGCATCCTGGTGAAAGCGCAACAGAGCTCGTGGATCGCATGGGGTGGATTCTTTCGGATTGCAGTAGCAGGTGTTACTGCGTTTTCGCTACTCGCGTACTCTACCATTCCGGGAGGTGTCATCGTCTGCTCCTCCCTTTCCATAGCAATCACCGTTGAGGCCTATTTCATACGGTGGCGATCGCAACGGGTCATCTCGGAACTCTACAACAATCCGCGAGCAGGAGATCACCATCTCTCTCTTGCTGAGATGAACAGATTCTATCTTCCACTTGCAGTCGCTTCAGTGGTGAATATCGGAGTCCAGCCGGTCCTTACCTTCTTCCTCGCTCAAGGGGTGGACGCAAAGTTCGCGTTAGCGAGTTGGCCAGTACTCATGTCCTTTCAATTCCTCTTTTTCACCCCTGCCCTCGCCTATCAAGATATTATCATCGCTCATAAACATGAGGACGAAGGAAATGGCAGGGTTTTAAAAACTCTCGGATTTGTGCTTGTTGCGCTCTTTGCCGCAGGGGGAGCGCTCTTCATGTTCACCCCAGCCTTCCAGCTCTGGTTTGTAGAACTCGTATCCATCTCCCAAGAGCTCGCGAACTACATGTATTCTCCGGCCTTATTCTGTATCCCCATGTCGGGACTCGCGGTTTGGCTCGCCTCCCTAAGGGCGCATCACACCCTAGAACATACGACTCGGCAGATTTTTATTGGTAGCTCTGTTGAGCTCCTTGGATCCTTCCTTTTTATGTGGGCATTGTACGGTGGAGAGAGATTTTCTAGCATTTTTGCCGCCGTTCTCTCCTTTTTCTGTGCAAGGACGTTGAGCTGTCTCTACATGTGGACGGTACGCCTTCCCCCGACAAAGATTCGACCGGCATAAACCGCTCGCAAATATCAAAGCTCTCCAGAGGAGATTCAGGGAGGGAAAGCTCCTGTTTCTCGCAGAGATGTGTAACTATATCGGCCGAGAAGGTGGGTGGGCTGCGATATCCCCCTCTCGTTGACACCTTTATATGTAGCAGGAGTACGAATTTTGGGAATTGGAGATCAGATTCGCTTGTTTCCAGGGATGAAAGAGGTTGAAGAGCTTATTCGCTCGAAGTTCTCCTCGGATGCACGATTGCTTAGGGAAATTCCAGAGTACCTCCTCGATCTCGGTGGCAAGCGCGTGCGCCCAGCGCTCACTCTCATCACCGCCAAAATGTGTGGGTTACCAAACCTCCCCCAAGAACTGCTCGACGTTTCAGCCGGAATCGAGCTCATCCATATGGCTACTCTCCTTCACGATGATATCATCGATCGTTCTCCAGTTCGAAGGGGGAAAACGGCTCCTCACCTTAAATTTGGAGAACCAGCAACACTGCTTACCGGGGACTTCCTCCTCGTTCGAGCTTTTTCGCTGTGCGCTCACTTAGACAACTTCATCGTCTCAGAGACCGAAGAGGCATGCGTTTATCTTACCGAAGGTGAGATTCTGGAACTCCCTCTCTCAAAGCAACCGTGCTCTGTTAGCGAGAGCTTGACCATTGCAGAGAAGAAGACAGCGGCTCTATTTGGACTTGCTGCGGTTTCAGGTGCCCACGTTGCCGAAGCTGGAGACGAGACAGAATTTGCACTAAAGCGATTTGGGATAGAGCTCGGTATCGCTTTCCAGATCTTAGATGATGTGCTCGACGTAGTGGCCGACGAGAACCTCCTTGGCAAACGTTGCGGTGGAGATCTCGTAGAACAAAAGCCATCGCTCGTTAACGTGCTCTGGCTCAAATCAGGCTCGCAGGAAGCAACCGAGGTGCTCCTGTCTGAAACCCCTCCAACAGAGGCACAGGTATCAAGCGCATTACAGCAGCTAAGAAGCGGGGCAGATTCAAGGATTATAGAAGAAGCTCGCGCCATTGCTGATGAGAAAATAGCTCAGGCCAATGCCGCATTGGAGCAGGCCGTCAATTCGCTAAGGGCCTCTTCCAGGCTTGATGAACCGTCCCACCAGCTCCTCGCTGGTCTCATTGACTACACCGTAAAGCGCCTGCGGTAGGCCAAGACTATTAGAATCGGCTATAGCGGTCCTCAGTAGAAATGTCGCAAGACATTTATGCTGAGGACGAACAAACATTGGCGGAGCCAATTTTGGAGAGCCAGCAACAAAGAGCAAACACTTCAAAAAACACTGTCAAGCCCTAGGCTTGGCCGTTTTCTTCAAGAGGACCGCTATGTGCTGTCCCTCCGGGGGCTAGATCAAACACCGCGTGTGTTCCGTCGTCATTCCGACATTTTTACTGGTGTTTGCTCTAGACCCTCCCAGTAACGTCCACAACACCGTAGGCAAGGTTCTCCAGGTCTTTGGTGTGCAGCTTCACGTCATCTGGCAGATGGGTTCCTCCACTTCCAGAATACGCTCCGAGGACCAACCGCTCATAGAGCTTAAAACTTTGTCGCGCGATATCTG
>JAGRAT010000043.1 GCA_020434495.1 Bdellovibrionales bacterium
GGCTAATTCTACGGGCAGTATTTGTTGTCCCTCCGGGAGACCTCCCGGCAACTTCAGTTTCCTTCGGTATAGATCAACGATTTTAATATGAATAGCTCCGCATGATAAACGGGCTCTCGCGGAGGGAAAGGATTTGCCTATCCAAGCTCTCAATCTTTTCGGCTACTACATAAATTACCGGTCCAATTTTTTCGAGTTTTCCATAAGCTGCCAGTGCCGAGCTCGCGAGGATTGTTCTTCGATGTTGTGTAAAGAATTGAGGCGGAATAATCAGGTTCGTCATTCCTGTTTCATCTTCCAGGGTGATGAAAACAACACCATTGGCTGTTCCTGGTCGTTGCCGGAAGAGCATTATGCCAGCAGTACCAACAGAGATTCCATTTGAGATCTGTTGTAACGCTTTAGCGGACGTAATTCGACGAGCATCAAGCTCTCTTCGGATGAACTGTATCGGATGGGCGCGGAGCGAAAGATGTGTTGCTTCGTAGTCTCTAAACGTTGCCTCTTCTTTACTCATGCCAGGGAGAGAAATCTGTGAGCCTCCTCGTTTTCTTTGTACATCAAGCGGAAGTGGTTCGTCTGGAAGGGCGCGAATATCCCAAAGTGCTTCCCTCCTTGTGAGCCCCAAAGAGCCGTAGCCATCCGCATGGGCGAGGGCAATAAGACTCGCTTTCTGAAAGCGCTTATCGACGAGTTTAACCTTCTTCCAGAGATCTTGAATTGACGAGCATTTGCCATAACTCCTTACCGCTTGCTGAAAGGTTCGCCCGTCACTTTCTTGTAGTCCCCGAACAAGACGCATGCCAAGACGAATTCGCTCATCTTTTCCCGAGAGTGACTCTATGCCGAGATCCCAACCGCTATAGTTCACATCAATTGGAGCGCTGCTCACACCATGTTTTTTTACATCTTCAAGAATTTGCGCAGGTGCGTAAAATCCCATTGGCTGACTATTAATGAGTGCAACAGCAAACACAGCAGGGTAGTAACACTTTATCCACGCTGAAGCATAGACGAGTAACGCAAAGGATGCGGCGTGTGATTCCGGAAAACCATACTCACTAAACCCTTTCAGCTGTTGGCAACACTGATTGATGAACTCTAAAGTGTATCCCTTTGCAAGCATTCCTTCCGTGATTCGAGCTACAAATTGAGCTACTACAGATTCCTTTCTTCGCCATGCTGCCATAGCTCGTCGGAGTTGTTCTGCTTCTCCTGGTGAGAATCCGGCAAGTTCTATAGCGAGTCGCATCGCCTGCTCTTGAAAGATCGGTACCCCAAGCGTTTTTCCAAGTACCTCTTCAACTCGTTTGTCGGGAAAACGAATGCTCTCCTTGCCCTGTCTTCTCCGGAGATATGGATGGACCATATTGCCCCGAATAGGCCCAGGACGGACAATGGCGATCTCAATAATGAGATCGTAAAAGCATCGTGGTTTCAGTCGTGGAAGCATCGACATCTGTGCACGAGATTCAATTTGAAATACACCAATCGTATCTGCACGACCTACCATTTCATAAACCCGAGGATCTTCTGCTGGGATGGAGTGGAGTTTGAGCTCCTCTTTTCCCTCATGAACCCGTTTATGATTGATCAGCTCCAACGCTTTTCGAATGCAGGTCAGCATACCAAGAGCGAGAATATCGATCTTCAGCATGCCAAGCTCTTCGATATCATCTTTATCCCATTCAATGATGGTGCGTTTTTCCATTGTTGCATGCCGAATGGGAACGATTCGCGTCAGCGGCTTTTCCGAAATGATAAATCCACCAACATGTTGTGATAGGTGGCGTGGGAATCCAAGGAGCTGGTTGGTAAGGTGCAGTGTGTTTTGAATTGGTCTGCTATTTGGATCTAGCCCGTACTCGCGGAGATCTTCCTCTGGAATCGTGCACTTCGTCCATCGATGTATGCTTTTTGCTAGTTGATCAACGGTTTGGAGTGGGAGGCCGAGCGCCTTTCCTACCTCTCGGACCGCGCTTCGATGTCGATATGTTACTACTTCGCAGGTGAGTGCCGCCCGCTCTCTCCCGTACTTCTCGTAAATATACTGAATGACCTCTTCTCTTCGTTCATGTTCAAAGTCAATATCGATATCTGGAGGTTCATTTCGTTCTTTGCTGACAAAGCGAGCAAAGAGGATATCGATTTTTGATGGATCAACCGAGGTAATGCCGAGGCAGTAACATACAGCAGAGTTTGCTGCTGCCCCACGACCTTGGCAGAGTATGTGCCGGGAACGGGCAAATTTCACGATGTCATAGCAGGTAAGAAAATACTTTTCGTACTCGAGCTCATGAATGAGCTGCAATTCCTCTTTGATTAGAGTAGCAACTGTAGGAGGAATACCATGTTGGTATCGCTCCCGCGCACCATCCCAGGTAAGTCGCGTAAGATATGATAGGGGGTCCTCTCCTGTTTCACATATTTCGTGGGGATATTCATAGCGAAGCTGGTCGAGAGAAAAGTGTGAAGCGAGCTTACGTAGTGTTTCTGCTCGTTCTAGGGCTTCGGGATGTTCCCGGTATAACCGCTTCATCTCGGTGGAAGCCTTCAGATAACGTTCGCCATTTGCTGCAAGGAGGTATCCTGCTTCTTGCACGGTTGTGTGCTCACGAATGCAGGTAACAACATCATGAAGTGGTTTCCGCATACGTGTGTGGTAGTGGGGAGCGTTCGAAGCAATAAGTGGAATTGTCAGTCGATTCGAAAGAGCAACAACTCGTTCATGATAGATGTTCGATAGGTGACCATATGAGGTAATGAGCGCTAATGAAAAGAGGGGACATTGTGGTATCGCTTCCTGCAAGCTGAGCAAAAATGCTTCAAAGGCACCAAAAATATCATGGAGCTTATGAAGGATTCTAGGATGAGGATCGGGCGGAATAGCTGTGATGCAGCACTTGCTCTCGAACTGGGCGATATCCTTAAGGGTGAGTAGGCAATCACCCTCCTGAGAGCGATTTTTTCCAACGGAAAGAAGTTCTGAAAGAGCTCCGTATGATTCGAGATCGGTTGGATGAAAGGCAAGGAGCCATCGTAGCTCTGGAGGAACAAGTTTTGTTGATTCGTTTTCAGGGAGAATTTCAACCGCAGCTCCAATGAGCAGTTGCAGATCTGACTGTTCCCTTTCTTGGATTGCTCTCAGAGCACCATGCGCTCGAACTACTCCCGCAAGTGAGTTTCTGTCGGTAATAGCAAGAGCAGAGTAGCAAAGAGAATGCGCTTGTTGAATAAGCTCTTCCGGAGAGCTTGCTCCACGGAGAAACGAAAAATTTGACGTGGCAAAGATTTCAGTAAACACAAAACTCTACGCCCAAATTCCATGCACATACCACGACAAGTCTTTTCTTCTACGATAAACCCAAAGCCATCGGCCTGTTTGATCGAGAAGCCGAAAATACTCACGCTCTTCAAGCTCTTTTTCTCCTTGAACGATAGTTTCCCACCACTCATCACAGAGGCGCTCTGGTCCGATGCTATTAAGAATCTTGTATTCTCTTGTTCGCCAGATAATTCGAGCCGGTGGATAGTCCGGTAAAAGAGAAAGCGCTCGAATCTGTTGCGGCTTTTGCAAAATGCATGAAGGATATGAAAAATGTGGGAGAGGAAGATGTTTTGTCGAGGAAGGTTTTGGGATCTCTCCTGGTTTGAGGTAGCGATACCGATAGCTTTTTTCTGGAAGGTGGTGTGCCTTATAGGCAAGGGTTCTCACGCTAGTACTCCCAAGCTGGAGTACTAGCGTGTTAAGCAATTCCCTCGGAGCATGCTCTGGTGCTGAAAAGGTATTTTCGCTAGAGAGTTGTAAAGGTTTCATCAATCCTTCATCGCAAACCTCAAGCGATATTTCAGAAACGGCACCTGGAAATTTCAGAGATTCAATAATAGGAGTAAGGATGTTTTGCAGGTATTTCATGTCGGCAGAGCTTGTGTGTAGCGATATCCGCTTTTCTCGAAGAAAGGAGTGATATTGATCGTCTGTGCCCGAGAGGATAAAGCGAAAGAGCAAGGGCTTTCGTTTAAGCTTTTCTGCCCTTTCGAGCAGTGATTGCAAAGTGAAAAGCGTCCCCTGTACGACCTGATGACGAGAGATTAGTGGTGGATCAAATACCATGTCTTCTTGTAGCTCTTCTGGGACATCAACGGGAGTCAGTGGCTCAGGGATAGCACCAAAGAACTCATCCAGAGAGCGAATAAGTCTGACTCCAAATCGAAGGGCGAGTTCTTTTCTCGGTAATTGTGTAATTGATTGAATATCGTAGAGGCCAAGATCGTGAAGACCTTTTACGGTGCTTCGTGAGAGGCGAAGCGCTTCCAGAGGGAGAGACATGAGATGTTCTTTGATAGCAGCGGCTTTTTCTATGTGCATATAGTGGGCATAGCGACTAATGGCCCAAGCTGCACCTATCGTTGGAGCAATGCCGAGCCGAACCGCAAATCCACGCTTTGTCAGTGCGCGATGAATGCGGCGTGCGAGATTATCTAATCCCCCGTGTAATCGCTCAGTGCCCGTTACATTGAGGATGATTCCCATATACTCTTTTTCAAGGTAGAGGAGTTCCTCCTTTCTCACTGCTTGTGATACCTCTCTATCGATGCCAACAAGTGGAGTAAATCGCACTGCCCATGTTCCAAGTTTCTTTAGGGACTCAATGTCCTTCTCTGGTTCAAAGGGAGCTGTTACGAGGTTTGGAAAAAATGCCCGTGCAAGTTCTAGAGAGCTTCCCTCTTCGATTCCGTGCTGTGCGAGTTTTGTTGAAAATCTCTTTATGAACGTATTCCCTCCCACTTCGCTTGTTAGCGCCAGAGGAGGGGCATTTGATTCTATTGCCGGTGCCGCTTGTATGGCTTGAATTGGCCGCATTGCTTGAGCCAATGGAGTTCCTCGTCTGGCAGTATGAGCTCCTGCAAAATTAATAGCTGCAAGATTAACTGACCATTCTGGCAGGTAGAGTGCTAGAAATTTGGGTAGCAGGATCATCGTTTAGAGAATCATCGTTGAGGGAATCATAGTTCACAGGATTATAGTTCACAGGATTATCGTTCACGGGGTCATTATTTGCGGGAGCGTTGCTTTTCATCGCTATCTGTTTGTCGGCGATTTGAAGCTTTGCTGTCTTTTGCGAGAAGAACTCTTCATCAAGCTGTACTATCCACCTTTTCTTTTTTGACTGAGCTCCCTTCTGTTTTAGCAGTGTGAGCTCCCAGGCTGGGGAGTAGCTCCTCTCTCTTAAGAGATGCGGCTTTACTTGCCACCGTGTTGCCGTAGTTGTTGGGTGATGTTGCTCTTCTGGTGGGCGCAGAAGAAAGGCAAAACGGTCACTATTTGCAATTGCAAGAGAGAATCTTCTGCTCTGCGCGACACTTAACTTGGGAAGATAGGTGATGACAGCAAAAGTTGCTTCAGAACGAAGCGCAACATCTATTGCCCATAGCCGGTCCTCTTCCGAAGTAATATCGATAAAGAGAGATGCCGAGAGAAGATCTGGATAAGGCATCGTTTTCTGCAGCATATAAGGAGATGACCAACACTCTTTGCCGATCCACACAACATAGCGATTCCAGTTTTTGAGTATCTGTTCCGAGGAGAGGTGTTGGTATTGCTGAAAGCGGTAGTGAATAGCATTACCAATGAGAGCACTAACGAGTATTATCGGAGGGAAGCTCTCTTGTGGTGCAGCCTGCGAAGCATTAAACGAGTGATACTGCGAAGCATTAGAGTGATACTGCGAAGCATTAGAGTGATACTGCGAAGCATTAGAGTCATACTGCGAAGCATTAAACGAGTGATACTGCGAAGCACCAAACCACTCGTGAAGCACTCCGGCTCTTAAACCATGAGAAGCGAGTTCCTGGTCGATAGTGGAATCACCAAAGGGCGCTATCTGTTGTTTTATTAAACGTGATGTTGATGGCTTGCTGATGGAGGAAGTCCGCTCTCCCCCCTCAGCAAGCCACACAGTATCCGAGCAGAGTGTTTGAGTTGACAGTAAGCCCATATGACCATCCTTTTAACCCATTAAAACAATTGCAAAAATGTAGCGAACCAGGTAAATTCTAGTATTATTCTATATATAAATATACTATGTTAATTTTTCTAGAAGTCAAGAACTCACAAAATTATTTGAGCTCGAGAATGCTTCCAGAGATTAGGTGCCGTGCCTGAAGAGCAAGTACGTGACCGACTTCCTCTTCATCTCCAATAACGATATCAGCGCCAGCTTGCCGAAGGGGCTCTACTTCTACCTGGTGCCGAGCTCGTACAACGGTTCGAGCATCGGGTGAGAGTTTCCGAATATGAGCAATCGATTTTACGACAGAATCATGGTGGGGAATGGTGATGATAAAGAGCTTTGTTGCCGTAATATCTGCATGTTCCATGACATCGTAAAGTGCTGCATCGCCGATAAGCACCGAGTATCCTGCTTCTAGAGCCTTTTTCTTTGCGAGTTTATTGAGATCGATGATAAGCAGTTTTTTTCCATACTCACAGAAGGCCCCAGCGGCCGATTCTCCCGCTGGACCGAATCCGATAATCACAATCTCTGGATGTGGATGATCCTCCCCTTTCGCTTTTGAATCGATCACTCCTCCGCCGAAAAGTTCACCAAACCACATGCCAATCCGTGGAGCGTAACTGATGAGGTAGGGAGTAATGAAGAGGGAAACAATCGCTGTTGAAACAATCAGAAGGTATGTCTCGGAGTCGATGACTTCCAACTGCTGCGCGAGGGCTCCAAGTACAAAGGCGAACTCGCCAACCTGAGATACTGTAAGTCCCGTAGCAAGACTCATTGATGGTGGGCGCTTAATTCCAGCAAGTATGAGTGAAATAATGAGCGCTTTGCCGCAGATGACTAATAGAGTCGTGCCAGAAACGAGCAGGATATTTTCAAGTATCCATAGAGGGTTTGCGACCATACCCGCAGCCCCAAAGAAGAGGGTAAGGAGAATAATCTTCATCGAGGTAATATCTGCTCGTACCTGAGTTGCGAACGGTGAGCTTCCAAGGAACATTCCAGCAAGGAATGCTCCAAGAGCTGGTGAGAGTTTGAATTCATGTGCGAGCCAAGTTGACCCCAGTCCTATGGCCGTCCCGAAGAGAATCGAGAGTTCCCGATTTCGTTCAATGGTGAAAGACCCAAGGAGTTTCACCGCTATGTAATTGATGAAAACAAAAAGTCCGATAGCAAGCGCGGAAATAAGAGCAATGGTATTTAAGAACGAGTATACGATTTCACTCACCGATCCTTTGGTCCCAAGAAAAGTAATGAGGAGAGCGAGGGGAACAATCGCGATGTCCTGAACAAGCAGAATAGTTATCGCGTGTCTGCCGTGTGCGCTATCAAGTTCGGCTCGATCTCCTAAGACTCGCAAGACGCATGCGGTGCTGCTGACAGAGAGCGTTGCTCCAAGCGCAACAGCTTCAGAGGCATTGAAACCGAGCAACCAAAAAGAGAGCGCAAATACGAGAAGAGTAAGAGTAACCTGCAAAGCTCCGCTGAGAAGTGCAGCTGGCCCCATTGCCTTCAGCCGTTCCCAGGAGAACTCAAGTCCAAGACTAAAGAGGAGTAGGGAGACCCCGAGCTCAGCAATCAGCTCAATTTCTCCTTGTGAGCCAATAAGATAAAATCCTGCGGGACCCCCGAGAAGCATTCCAGCCAAAAGGTAACCAACAATAGGACTCTGTCCCAGTCGCGAGGCAATTCCGCCAGCGGCTACGCAGCCAAACAAGAGCAATACGATATCAAGGACGTGTGACCAAAAACTCATATAGCCAATTTACTCACTCTTTGTCGTACTTCAGGAGCATCTTGGGAAATCCGTATCCGATTCGATGCAAAAAGACTTCGTTTACCTCTAGCACAACTAAGTTATGAGTGAGAGCCCGCTTTACCCATATTGGATCGCTGCGGTCGATAGGTCGTTCCGTGCCGCGAGGAGAGGGCACCGAGCGCTTAAAATAATAGTACATATCCCGTTTTGAGAAGGCATTTGCCTTGTCGATATTGTAGAAGAGCGCCCAAAGGTAGCTCGTTCCGACAAAGAGCACGCTTGGGCGAGGTGCGTGCGATGGCTCTTGAAATGCTCGCTTTACGAGCGGTGCTGGATGGACAAGCTTCTCGGGGGTCCACAAGTTTGTAACCGAAAGAAGATCCCTGTCCATTGGAAGGGGAAGTTTTCGTTGCCCGCGCACTTGGCACTCAAGCTTTGCGTCGAATCCGAGAAGAAGTTCGTGCATTGTTGAATAGAGCTTTGAAGTAATAAGGCAACTTCCAAGCTCGTTCCAGTGTGTTCCGGTCTGGGCAAAAAATTTATCATTAAAAGAGCTTGCTTCCGACTTGAGAAATTCTCGAGAGTCGATAAACGGAATACCGGCATTGTTCAATTGTTCGGTGAAGAATTGGAGCGGAGAATAGTCCCCAACCAGACGCTGGGGAACTCGATAGTTGTTCGGTATGACTTCGTTATAGAAGCTCGGCTTATTCGTGCTAATGAGAATGAGGAGAGGAATATTGTACTGCTGAAGAATCCTCTGAGTCTTTTTAAGTTCTTTCACCTTCGAGAGGAGTTTTTGCCTCTTCGGAGTGAACGCGCCTTGTGCCCTTTTTATGTAAATTTTTTCTATAAGATGACCATCGTTGCCAAGAATCGCCTTCCCACGCTCGCTCGATGAAAGTTGCGAGAAAAGTTCATAATTTATCTGATTGTCAGTCTTGATAAGCGCTGGGCGTATATCGAGTTTTCTTGTGAACCATTTTTCGAATCGATTTTGAAATTCTCCCCTTCTAAAGTTTTCAAGAGAAAATTCTAAGGCCTCTTTCTTTTTCTTTGTAACGCCTCCAAGTTCAACATGCCACTCAATTGCCACGACTTCAAAGAGCAACGGAACGAAAAGAGTCATTGAAAAGAGGAGTATAAATGCAGTTCTCATCAAAACCTGAAATATAAAAACGGCGCGTAATCAATCCCAGCAAGCGCAACCAGGGAAAGAAGAAGGAGGAGATAGCTCGCACTCAGCGCCACCAATGAGTGAGTGTTTCCTATCGCCTTGCCACGGTAGCGAACAAAGAAAAAGGAAAGCGCTATCGCAATCCAAAATACAAACATGGTGCGTGATTGAACCAGCTCCCCCCAAACGAAAGGCTTCTCAAGCGCGACATGTTGAAGACCGAGAAGGTGCTGGTAGAAGGCGGTGGCGTGCTCTACTGTGTCTGCTCTGAAGAGAACCCAGGAAAAGACGATGAGAGGAAACACTATTAGCGGAGCCAATCGCCAGTGAGTCGCTTGCTTCTCAATTCCTAGGGCTCTTTCAAGGGAGAGAAACAATCCATGGTAGGCTCCCCAGAGTACGAAATTCCAGCTTGCGCCATGCCACAATCCAGAGAGAAGAAATACTATCCATAGGTTAACAGCGGTGCGGAGTTCAGATCCTCGGTTTCCCCCGAGCGGAATATAGAGGTATTCCTTCATCCAATTCGAAAGAGTGATATGCCAGCGGGTCCAGAAATCGCGGAAACTTCGCGCGAGGTAAGGGTTCCGAAAATTCTCTGGCAGTGTAAAACCGAAAAGGAGCCCGATGCCGATCGCCATATCGGAGTATCCACTAAAATCGAAGTAGATCTGGAAGGTATAGGCGAGTATTCCAAACCAAGCAAAGCTCGTTGTGAGCTCTCCGCTTTGTAGGGCAAAAATGGCGTCAACTGATTGGCCAAGGAAGTCGGCTATAAGAACTTTTTTTGCGAGACCTATCGAGAAACGGGTAAGTCCAGCGGTAAACTTCTCTAACGTATGGGTTCGAGTTTTCAGTTGCTCAGCAATTTCATGGTACCGAACGATTGGGCCAGCAATGAGTTGGGGAAAGAGAGCGACATAGAGTGCATACTGAATAAGACTTTCAGCCCGCTTCGCTGTTCCGCGATACACATCAACGAGGTAGCTAATCTTTTGAAAGGTAAAGAAAGAGATTCCAATCGGTAGCAGAACCTCAGACCAATGAACCCCTTCGAAGCCATATGCTTCAATGAGCGAATTCAACTCGCCTAAGAAAAAATTCCAATATTTATAGTACACGAGGAGTGAAAGGTTTGTCGCGATTCCTAATACGAGAATTGTTTTCTTTGTTCGTACTGAGAATTTTCCATCTGGTCCGAGATGCCGGCTGATGGCGAAATCAAAGAAGGACATTACGAATAACAGAGGAGCGATCGTTGGCGCTCCCCAGGCATAAAAGAGGTAACTCAGTATCAAGAGGAGGGCGTTCCTAGAGCTTTTCGGTGCGACAAAATAGAGTACTACCGTGATGGGCAGGAAGGCGAAGAGGAAGAGAAATGAACTGAAAACCATATCGAGTAGAGCAGTTTATTCCAGGGAGGCTAAAATGGTTACATCGTATTTTTGAGATAGCTTCTCGTAAAGTTGTCTTATGAATTTCTGGGATTGAAAGACATAATCGTGTACGGTACTTCAAAACTACCGGAGAGACCATTATGAGCTTTTGCAGTCAGTGTGGATCCAAGATGACTGAAGCTTCGAAATTCTGCGGAAATTGTGGAAGCCCCCGTGAGCAGGTGGCATCGTTCTCGGTCGACTCACCCTGCCAGAATGATGCTCGGCAAGAGGAATCATACGGACGTGGAGCTGATGCAATTATAGCCTTTGTTGGTGGGTTTTATTTTAAAGCGCTCATTGCTGTTCTTGGGGTAGTCGGAATCGGCTATGCTTATTTCAATGGTGGGATTCGAACCTCTCATATTCCATCACCTGCTGAATCCTACATGATGCAGAAAAGATGGTCGCCAACTTCAAGCAACAATAATTCTAACTATAACGGGCGCGGGATGGCTCCGCGCCAAACAGATAGCTCCTCTGTTACGAGGCGACGTCAGGCCTATGAGCAGCAACGATCAAATATTAATTCCACACAACCATCTAATCAGTATGGCTATTGAGGGAGATCGAAAATGAAGTTTTGTACGGAGTGCGGAAGTAAACTCGCTGGGGGAGAGAAGTTTTGTTCGCAATGTGGCTCTGCCTTGATGGCACATGTTCGTGAAACTCTCGTTGGGAGTTCTCGAGTCCGGGAGACTACGATAGATGCTCCAGTGGAGGAATATTTTTCTGGCAAAAGCGTTGAAGCTGATCGAATTGATTCTGTTTCGGAAACGATGGCGGTTCCTGATTCCATTCGAAGTCAGGCGATATCTTCGAGTAAGGGCCCGTCGAGGAAGGGAGATGAAAGCTTCCGAATGAAGCTTGCAAGAACTTTTGTGAAGAGTTTAATCGCGCCAGTGATTATATTGGCACCAGGATTGTTGCTTCACCTCAGCAGCTATCATATAGAGAGCACCGCTTGGATGTTATTGGGGACGGTAACCGTTTTTGCGTTATCGTATAGGAGACCTTGGAATGTTCATTGGTCTTCAACGCTTCTCTCGGGCCTCGCTATATCCGCTACTTATGTGGTGGTTAACCACCAGATGGCTTATGTAAGACCCCCTTTCTTTGGGGTACTTTTTTTCCTCTGCGTTTGGGGTCCATTCCTTTTCGGGATCGCTGCAGGACTTTATTTTGGCGCTAAGGCGGAGCTGAGCGCGGACAAGAGCGGACAAGTGCGGACCGCCGGACTGTTTTTTCCTATTCTCCTTTGGGGTGCTTCTCTCTCAGCTCTTACCATGTCGCTCACTATTGTTGATGTACCGCTAACAGTAACATTTATCTGTTATATGGCTTGGCTCTTTACTACGAGTGGTCTTGCAATGATTTTTTTGACCCTTTTTGTCCGGAGATATGTCTTCACGAAGAGTTGGAGATTGGCATTGGCAATGAGCATCTTGCTTGGCGTTCTCTTTGCGATTCCAAGTAGCGGTCTTGCTCAGGGGTTTTCTGAGGGGGAGAAGCAAGCGTTTTTGCAACAGGAAGTTCCTGCTCTGATGGTTGCGATGGGTGAGTGGTTCAATCAGAGGCGGTGGCGAGCAGCGCCCGCTGGACTGAAGGGGGCGCTAAACCACAATACACCAAAGATGAACTATCCGAACGCTCTCGGATATCAATTCTCGATTGAGGTAGGGGACCAGGAGGATACCCCGAATTGGTCTGGTGCAGCGATACGAGCATTGGTGCTCAAGTATCGTTCGGAAAGGGAGGCAAGTACTTCAGCGAAAAACATGGTGACCAATTTGATGTCCAGCTACTCTAGCGGGGGTAAGCTCCATAGCGTGAGAACGGAGCGGGTAGATGTCTCTCCCAATTCTGTTTGGGTTATCGGGAGCTGGAATCTTCCGTCTGGAAGGGAGACAGATCAGTTCACGATAGTTTTCAGCTTCGGGAACTATGCTGTTCAGATTAGCGAAGCACGTTCTGCTTCCGACTTGAAAAAGAAGAAACACATTGGGCTTGCTCAGGCAGTAAAGTATGCAATTGAGCAGCGTGGCGCGAGGGATAGTGGCGCAGGTGCCGATCTTGGAGGCGGGGGGCAAGCGAGTGGCCCAGCGAGTGGCCAAGTTGCGGTCCCCCCGAGATCAACTTCGGGAGGGAGTGTTCCCCTCGACAACGACGTGATTTCGGGTCGATCTCTTGGCGGAGGACCAACAGTAAATGGAGGGAGTTCCGCTCCGTCTGGCGATTATTACTCACCGACGGAGGGTTCTTCCTCTAGCTCGTATCCGAGTACCGGACAGGCATATGTCCCGCGGCCAAAAAACTACATGGGAAGCCATCTCCCCGATCGAGAAGTAACGCAGATGACTGGACTCGTATCGATGATCATGCTTGGTGCTACCGTTCTGATGGCGATAGGTAGCGTGCTTGCGGGTGGAGTTGGTGGGAAGCTTTAGGAGATATGAAACAGTATCTCCGAATTGCATTGGTCTTCCTTGCGTTTGCGCTACATGTGCAACCCGCTTCCGGACAGGATCAGCCGGCTGGAGCGTTTGTTCCGCCGGACTGTTTGGTTCCTGATATCGCGTCGGATACGGTAATTCAACTGACGGTTCTGGTGGATCCTCGAGGAGGGGATGCCTGTAAGAACGGTTATCTCGCGGGGCTCTATCAACTTGCCGTTGATGCCTCGAATACAGTGCATTTTAGCTGTTACGACAATATTTTATTTCCTTATTGGCTCTTTAACGATGTAGCGGGGAGCTATCACAGCAGCCCCGAAGCGCAAGCATATCGACAGACTCTTGGTCGTTCGTTTGCGAGTGAGAATAGCACCTATTGCGGAAAGCTCGGTTCGACGAGTAAACGAGCTTGGGAAGCTGGCGAAGGATTGCCTCTACCAGCAAGTCAGATGATTCGTCTTCATGGAACTCTTCATAGTCGAGACCCAAGAGTAACTTTTGAGATTCATGCGGGTAGAGTGCGAGTCGTACCTCGACAAGCATGTTGCACAAATGAAAAGCAGTGTGCAGCAGTCGTATTAATTGGTAGTGAGCAATGCCCCGTGGGAACTTTCCCAGCGGGGCCAAACACCGATTGTAGCCACTGTCAGAATTCGGTTCGGCATGTAGAACCTCCAAATAGAGAGGTCTCCTGTTGTGTTCAGCAGGGCTGTAAGCCTTTGCCGGAGCAGGAATGTGGGCTCATGAATGGGAGACCACTGCCTCCTGGCACTGCTTGTTCTGTGCTTCATAATCCCTGTGATCAAGTAACAGGCTCTTGCAGCGCGACGAATGGTGAATGTGCAGATAGCTTAACCGAAGCCGAGTGTTACCAGTTTGATTCAAATGGGAGCTTTCGCCTCGGTCAGGCATGCGCACCGGTGCAAGGAGGGTGTTGTGATCCCATGGGGATTTGTCGTCCAACGACAGCAGAAGAGTGTCCTCCAAATCGAGGAGTATATCATCCAGAGGGATGTCCAGCGCAGTGCGCTGCTCAAATCGGAGCCTGCACTTTAGAGTGTCCCAATCGGCTGAATCTTAATTGCATGGAAGCAACATTTGATGAATGTCAACGAAGCGGAGGAATAGGGTTTACAACCTCGAAAGGGTGCCCCGAAGATCCCGTGCTCCGAAAATGCGAAGAACCGCTCTGCTATGAATGCCGAGATCTTGCTATTCCTGATTACTGGCCGACACTAGATGGACAGCTGTATCTCTATTACGAGGATGGCCAGTGTCCAGTGCGATTCATTGATAAAGGTGGTGTTCAGCACGATGGACGTTGGGAGTGTCGTACGGAAGAGATGCGAAGGCGGGTAAAGATTACCTGGAGTAACAACAAGGAGCTTTGGCTTGTCGAGGCTATTGATGGCGATATTGTTCGACTTATCCCGGAGTTCACGAATAATCAGCGCCCTAAAGGTGTGTTCCCGTGCAGTGATGCAGATGTCGATAGACCATCAGATGGCTATATTCAAAATGGTTATGTGAAAGCGTACATTGTGAGGAAGGGGGAGTACCTCTGTGCGAAGTATCAGAAGCAGTTTTATGGGGTGAAGAGCAATGGATTCATCACCATTTACCATCACAATCTTCGTTTTCACACCTATGACTATGGTTATCGTATTCGCGTTGATTCAACGAGGACTGAGCGAAATGGGAACACTGTGATAAGTGGATACAGTGTCGATGACAATACGGGAAAAGAGAAAACACCGGTTACGATAGTGTATGAGTAGATCTACCAGCCATCTCTTTCCTAGCTGTTGAGCCCCTTAGCTTGGAGAGGCTCCATTTCCATTCAGCTCTGGCTTAGGCTCTTCTTCCTCGACTTTTCCTTTTTTCTTCTTTGGCGCTTCTGGCTCAAGACTTAGCCCAGGGATAGCATCTTCTCCCTCAATCGGTCCACTGCTACCGCCGTTCGCTTGGTCGGCAGCCTGCGCAAGCTTAATCTTCAGTTTAAGATCCGTAACGCTGTCAGCGTTCTTTAATGCTTCATCCAGTGAAATTCGACCTGAGTGATAGAGTGCAAAGAGTGCCTGGTCAAAGGTCTGCATCCCATCGTTAATCCCTTTGTCCATCGCCTCTTTGATGCCCTCAATGTCAGCTTGCTTTATTAGCTCTCGAACGCGAGCTGTTCCGAGGAGAATCTCTATAGCAGCTGCGCGTCCACCGTCTTGCGTTTTGATTAACCGCTGACTGATGATGCTTTTTAGGTTGAGACTGAGTTGCATGTAGATTTGCCTGTGTCGATCGGTTGGAAAGAAGTTCATGATTCTCTCCATTGCTTGGTTTGCATTATTTGAGTGTAAAGTTGCCAAGCAGAGGTGACCGGTTTCAGCGAAGTTTATCGCGTGTTCCATCGTTTCTTCATCGCGAATCTCACCAAGGAGGATTACTGTGGGCGCCTGCCTGAGAGTATTCTTCAGCGCTGCTTTAAATGATTCCGTATCAACCCCAACTTCTCGTTGTGAAACGACGCACTTCTTGTGTTCGTGAACGAACTCAACCGGATCTTCGATGGTAATAATGTGACCAGCTTCATTGGTGTTTCGATAATCGATCATGGCTGCAAGCGTGGTCGATTTTCCAGATCCCGTAGCTCCAACAACGAGTACTAGCCCACGTTTTGTCATCGAAATATCTTTCAACACTTCCGGGAGCTTGAGGTCATCAAGGGTTTTAATATCTGTTTCAATCATTCGAATGACCATCGCAACGCATTTTTTTTGGAAGTATGCGTTCAATCGAAAACGACCGATCTCCGGATAGTGAAGTGCTAGGTTTTGCTCTCGCTTTTGTACGAACTCATTCCACTCATCGTCTGACATACACGATCTGGCGAGTGACTCAGTGTCGTCTTTTGTTAGTGGGTTTTTCCCTGCTGGTTTAACACCACCTGAGATTTTGAACGCAGGGGGCTTCCCTGCAACGATATAAAGATCTGATGAGTCATGTTGCTTC
>JAGRAT010000439.1 GCA_020434495.1 Bdellovibrionales bacterium
AGAGGTTCGATATTCTCTGCGTTCTTTGCGTGCTCTGCGTTAAAAAGAGTCAATTCGTCTCATCGAAAAGTTCATAACACGCTCTAGTGCATGTTTGCCCGATATTCCCAGGGTGGAGTGGGATTCGGCTCCATCCACAATCCTAAAAACTTCTTTCTCGCTTTCTTTTCTAAATTTTCATACGCGGAGTTATTCGGGGCATAGCGTCGGTACCACCAACAGTATCCGTCAGCGATAAGCTCTCTATTCATGCTCTCACCAGTAGGGAGTAGGACTTCGCCGATAGTTCGTCCAGCAAGATCGTGGGTCACGACTACTACGGAAACCGTCTTGTCCTTCGCCATACATTCGGCACGATACTTAGCGTCTTCGCTGAACTTTTGACCGCTTTCTGGACAGTCAATCCCGTGCAATCGAATAGGGGTTACCTGGCCGTGGTGGCGCACTTCAATAAGGTCACCAGCAACGATATTCACGACCTCTCCTGTAAATGTACGGGACGCAGTTTCTGGTGCCTGGGAGGAGCTAAGAGTACAACCAGACATGGCGAGTACAATGTAGAGCGACAAAAATCTATACATAGGTTTCCTTCGTGTTGCTTCAGGTCCTTGCATCACCCTAGAGGTAACAGATTTCAGCCGATTAATCGATGCCCGTTGCTCTTACTGAGATGGAGAAGCATAATTTCGAGCGATGGAACGTCGAGAATTTCTCACTCTCCTTGGTCAGGCAGGGCTCTATACAGCAGCTCTTAAAGCGCCATTGCTGCTCCCTCGCGCCGCATCGGCAGCAGCAGGGTTTCAAGCAATAGATGGGGTGACCGTAAAGCCAGCAAAAGCAAAGGCAGTGGTACTCATTTGGCTAGCTGGGGGAATGGCTCACACCGAGACATTTGACCCGAAGCCTGTTGTTCCATTTTCAAAGGGGCTCGATAGCAGAATGGTGCTCTCAACATTTCCTGCTATCCCTACCTCCGTTGATGGGCTGCAGATCTCAAAAGGACTGGAGAATATCGCCCAGGTCATGGATCGAGCCGCTTTGATTCGTACGGTTCAGGGACCGGATCTCGGTCCTGTGCTCCACACTCGCCACCAATACCATTGGCACACCGGCTATGTTCCACCCCTAACCGTGCTTGCTCCGCATATGGGAGCCTGGATTACCCAAACGCTCGGTCCTCGAAACGACTACGCACCTCCTTTCGTTGAAATTGGGCAAGGATTTTCCTTTACCGGTGCCGAAGAAGTTCGGGCGTATTTCACCGGTGGATTCCTTGGGAGTGAGTATGGTCCGCTGCACATCGAAAGGCCGACTGAGGCTACGAAAAGGTTAACACCACCAAAAAAACTGGGTCGAGAAGGGTTGCAGAAGCGTCTTGAGCTTCATAAGGAAGCTGTTGAATCAAGCGGGAGAGAGATGAGTGATTATCATCAGCAGAGCTTGCTCCGTTCGATGATGCGCACCCAGAAGCTCCTATTTTCACCGGCCCTAAATGCTTTCCAGATTGATCAGGAGCCGAAGGATTCATACGACGCCTACAACACCGGGGACTTTGGTCTTGGGTGTTTGCTCGCTAGAAGACTTGTTGAGGCCGGATCGAGATTTGTTGAAGTCACGTCAGAGTATGTTCCCTTTGGAACTTGGGATACACATAAGAATGGGCATACGCGGACCAAAGTACTAAAACAACTTGTTGATCGCCCCATCGCTAAACTCGTTCTCGACCTCGAAGAACGAGGACTGCTCGATGAGACTCTTGTAGTAGTTGCTTCGGAGTTTAGCAGAGTTGCTGGAAGAAACCCCGGTCAGCAGCAGAAGAAAGAAGGAAATCTTTATCTGACACAACCGAGCCACTATGGACTCCATAGACACTTTATCGGCGCAGGGAGTGTGGTGCTTTTCGGCGGTGGGGTGAAGGGTGGAACGGTGTATGGAGAGACGGCACCAGAATTTCCGTGTGACGCAGTCAAGGATCCTGTGACGGTTTCTCAGGTTCACGCTACCATCTACCAACTGCTCGGAATCCCACCGGACTTCGGATACGAAGTTGAGGATCGTCCTTTTTATGTAACAAAGGACGCTAAGGGTACGACTATCTCTCCAGTCATTGCTTAGAGAGTAGCTGATATGAAACGAGAAGAGGCTATCTTGGCGGGCGGATGCTTTTGGTGCATGCAGCCGGTTTTCGATCAACTTGAAGGGGTCTTAGAAACCTCTGTCGGCTTCTGCGGAGGACATGTAGAACATCCGAGCTATGAAAGAGTTTGTGGCGGTGCAACGGGCCACCGGGAAGTGATCGATATAATTTTTGATGCTGACCAGATCTCTTATCGCGATATTTTAAACGCTTTTTGGAGATCTATCGATCCCACTCAAGCGGATGGCCAATTTGCAGACAGAGGTGAGCACTATAAGACAGCTATCTTTTATCTCAACGATGTTCAGAAGGTTGAGGCGGAAGAATCAAAAAGAGCGTTGATGGAGGCTGGAAAGTTCGATCTTCCAGTAGTAACAGAGATTCTTCCCGCAACGAGTTTTTTTACAGCCGAAGTAGGCCATCAGAAGTATTACGAGAAGAATGCCATTCACTACGGGCTTTATGCTGAGGGCTCTGGACGAAAGCCATTTCTCCGTAAAACGTGGGGAGAGTGAGCGTTCTCCTAAAAGCTCCGAAATTTTCGTACAAAGACAACGATGCAATTCCTGAAGCTCGAGAAGGCTCATGCCGATGAATTTCTATCGGGGGTCGGATCATGGCAGGTAAGCAGTTTAAAAACTATCGCTATGATGAGTGGAACGTTGAGTTCTCTCATCCAGTTGGTTGGCAGATTGCTCATGATTCAAACGTAAATGGTTACCGGCTAAAGATTGCACCATCAGAAGATTGCGATGCGCAGGTGCAGTTCCGAATGCTCGAGGCCGAGGGCG
>JAGRAT010000440.1 GCA_020434495.1 Bdellovibrionales bacterium
TGTTTTCCGCTCTTAAGATCGTCCTCTATTATTGATCGAATGAAATTTGACGGAGCACTCGAGTTCTTTGCATCATCTTCCCCCATCGCTACACTCCAAAACTTACCTTATCTGAGAAAAGTAAATTTAATCGAGCTCGAGTTACAGGTCAAAGTCTCTTCTGCACTCCGATGAGAGAATCTCCCAGCGCCAAAACGCGACTAGGAGAGAATTTTTTGCGCATGTTGAATAGACTCAACGAGGGTATCAACATCCTCTCGAACAGAGTACATCCCCAGGCTTAACCGGGTAGTGGCTGAAAGTTGAAGGGAGCGCATCGCCGGCATCACACAGTGGTGACCAGCTCGAACCTGAACTCCGTGGGAATCGGCAATCGAGGCAACGTCGTGAGGGTGCACCCCAGCCACCTCGAAGGAAAGAATGGAACGCTGGTCCCTTCGAAGCGGCCCGATGAGTTTTACGCTCGGCAAGGACGAGAGCCGCTCTACCGCGTATCGAAAGAGCTCCTCCTCAACCAGTCCCAGGGGATATGTTTTTCGAATCTCTGATAACTGCCGAAGGGTGGCTCCAAAAGCTATTGCTTCTGCTATCGGTGGAGTCCCCGCCTCGAATTTCCCAGGGATATCGGCCCAAGAGGAAAACTGCTCTCCGACCTCTCTAATCATTCCCCCACCAAATCGAGCAGGACGAAGTTGCTCTAAGAGCTCTTTCCTCCCAATGAGGACACCTAACCCGGTTGGTCCGTAGAGCTTGTGGGCGGAAAAAGCAAAGAAGTCACCGTCCAGCGCTGCAACATCGAGTCCCCCATGAACGATACTTTGGGTCGCGTCAACAACACTAATTGCCTTTTGTTGCTTACAAGAGTGAATGAACTGAAGGACTGGGGGCAAAGTTCCAAAAGCGTTCGAGTGGGCAGTGAAAGCCACCACTTTTGGGGAGCACTCTGTGAGAATACTCAGGAATTCTAGCACATCGATCTCGGCCTGTTCGGTGATCCCTACCACACAGAATTTTCCTTCGACTCGAAGAGCAAGCTGCTGCCACGGGACAAAATTACTGTGATGCTCAAGAAGAGTAGACATCACGGCATCCCCTCGACGCACGAGCCCACCTTCAAGCCCGGTAGCTACCATATTCAAGCTATCAGTTGCTCCACTCGTAAAAATCACCTCATGCGATTCGGGGACGTTGCAAAAGTCTCGAACAGCTTGACGAGCCTCCTCATATGATTCGGTCGCACGCGAACTAAGCTCATAGGCGCCACGGTGAATGTTCGCGTGCTCATTGGTCAGGTAGGAGGTAAGGCGCTCAATACAGCTTTCAATCTTTAAGGCAGAAGCAGCTGAGTCCAAATAGCATGACCTTGAACGAGGGACCGAACCAAAATATGGGAAGTACCCCCTGAGGCTCATTCCGAGCGATTCTTGCCGGTCTAATGCTGTGTTTGCCATCCGAACAGTATGACGAAGCTCATGCCCCTTATGCAAACGGGAGCCTTCCTTATGCCCCAAATTTGTTTAGGTACTTCGATAGAGACCCACAACGACAAGACTGCCCAGCGATGCTTTTTTGGGGCCAAACGCTCTACTTGCTCTGGGCGTCAAATAGTTCTTGAATGGAGAGCATGCAAGGACCTATCCCCTTCCTCAGCAAACTGTACTGCTTCTTCCTCGTCATCGGGGCAGTTTATGGGCTCTTTTATATTTCCAGGAGCACAACCCAACAGACTCGCCTCGCCGGTGCCGACTCATTGCGCGAAGCCGTCTCAAACTACGACATTGGAGCTGCAACAAAGAGCATAGACCTCCTCGAGGGAGCGGTCCGATTAACCGACAACTTCGATCTCCCTCCGTTTGCTCCGTACGATAGCCCAAATTGGAATAGTGTAAGACCGAAGGTCGCCGCTCTTGCCGATATTGCTGCCGGAGAACACAACAGCACAGCTATTGGAGAGCTTAGCTACCAAACCCTCTCCGCAAAGCAGCGCACAGAACTTCAAAAAAGCTTGAGAAAACTGAAAGAAGGCAAAGATGAGGTTCAGCGTTTTCTTGTAGAAATGAAGCGAATAGAGAACGAAGAAGATCTCAATTGGGAGAAGATTCCACTGCTAAAGAAAGACTTAAGAGAGATGTTAAACCTCCCTGAAATTTACGGCGACGATGATGACGAAGAAGTTGCCTTACACACTTACTCTGATGGAATACTCGCAGGTTTGCCAGTTGTTGATGAGCTCCCAGAGGGAAGTGTGAAATCCGCAGTAGATCTCTCGAAAGAGCTCGAAAACCGCAATATTCCTCTCCCGAAGCTCTCTCCCGAAGAGTTCGGAGAGCAGCTTATTCAGCTAAAAGCAGCGGTTGCGAAGGTAATAGAAGAGCTTGAGCGCCTGGAACTGGAGTACCAAAAAGCTCAGCAGGGACTTCAAGAGGCTAAAGACACCATCAAAGCAGCGACAGAAGAATCGAAGAGCTTTGTGGCGGTATTGTTAGAAAAGAATTTGCGTCAGGTTAACTAGCTGAAATCATTGCATATTAACTTTTTTAGGGGCACGTTATTTTTTCGTTGACTCTCCCCTGTCCAGGCTGTACCTTCACGCCTCTGTTGTACGGGTCGGTAGCGATTCCCCGCCTGGCCTGCTAATCAGAAGTTTGCTAACCGGAAATTTGCCCCCATCGGAAGTTTGCCGTCTCGAAATTCTACTCTCTTTCTCCCTATTGTGGGGTGATGAGATGTAGAGTTTTGAAAGCGAATTTGACAACAGTTTAACTAAGCGACACTCAACATACAGGACTCGTTTATCTAACATGTTTAAGTTAGACATCATATTTTCGGCCCAAATTTTGGGCCTTAAGCGTTCCGAAGGGGCCATTTCCGTTGGGAAAAGCTCTTCAGGGAGCGATTTGGTGGGGGTTCAGTA
>JAGRAT010000441.1 GCA_020434495.1 Bdellovibrionales bacterium
TACCGAAGGCAACTGAAGTTGCCGGGAGGTCCCCCGGAGGGACAACAAATACAGCCCGTAGAATCAGCCGAAAGCGATCAGCTTTCGACGGCGAGACTGGGAATTTTATTTGCGGGCAGTATAACTATAGAATCACATGTCACATCAAGAAGTGCCACTAGTGGTCCCGTAAGCGACCTGTTCCTTGTGAACAAGCTAGCCCCTAAAGGTCGAAAATCTTCCCAGGATTGAGAATTCCATGAGGATCAAACACGGACTTAATGGATCTCATGAGAGCGATCTCTTCTTTGGAACGGCTCAGGTGGAGTACGTCCTTTTTTAACAGGCCTATCCCATGCTCGGCAGATATACTGCCGCCGTAGGAAGTAACGAGCTCGAGTACTAGGCGATCAATCCTCTTGCTCTCTTTGAAGAACTGTTCGCGAGCTTCCTCTTCCGGTTTTAGCCAGTTGAGGTGAATATTTCCATCCCCAACATGACCGAAAAGCACGAGGTCATAACGTGGGGCTTCTCTCTGCATGAGTTCTTGAAGCTCGACCACAAAAGCTGGAATTTTAGAAACGGATACAGATATATCGTTTTTGTGCGGAGTGAATTCTGAAGAGAGGGTCTCGCTGATCCACTCGCGGAGGTTCATGATCTCCTCCGACTGCTTAGAATTCTGCGCGATAATAATATCTTGAATGAGTTCGCGCTCTACGAGGGACATGAAGAAGGGTGCGAGCGTCTCTTCGACGGCCTCGGGATCCGCTTCTAGCTCAACAACGACATAACAAGGATATATGTCGGCAAACGGATTCTTCAGCTTCCGATGAGATGTGACGTGGGTGAGTGCTCGATCGGAAAAGAATTCAAAAGCAGAGAGATCACGGCACTCTTTATGCACCTCCGAAAGCAGCGGAATTGTGTCCGCAATGCTATCGAGTGCGCAGAGTATGCGAGTGAGAGACTTTGGCTTCGGGGTAAGGGTAAGAATCGCTTCAGTGATAATGCCAAGAGTGCCCTCGGATCCGACAAAGAGTGATTTCAGGTCGTATCCGGTGTTGTCTTTATATAGAGCCTTGCCGGTATTCAGTATCGTTCCACTTCCTGTAACCACGGTTAGACCAAGCACCATGTTTCGGGTGTGACCGTAACGAATGACATGGATCCCTCCAGCATTCGTCGCAATATTTCCACCAATTTGGCTTGTTCCCCAACTCGCCAAACTGAGGGGGAAATCGAGACCAACTTCCGCGGCTTTCTCCTTCAGTTGCATAGTGGTTACCCCAGCCTGGGTTGTCGCCATTCGATCGTCTGGATTTATCTCCAGCACTTTATTCATCCGTTGCAAGGAAAGTACGACTTCGTTGTTGGTGGCGGTCGCAGCACCGCAGAGCCCAGTCCTTCCCCCAGATGGTATCAAAGCAATTCTCTCAGCAATGCAACGTTGCACTATCTTTTGAACCTCGCTCGTGGTTCGAGGAAGTAAGACAACGCGGGCTGTTCCTACGAAATTCTTTGAGGTGTCGCGCCCATAGCTTTCAAGTTCGGTCGCGTCCTTGAGGACGGCATCTTGCGGGAGGAGATCTGAAAAAATGTCTAGTATTTCTGCCATGATGGGGAAATCTACTACTACAGCGGTTCCTAAAAAACAACGCTCTGGTTTGGTAGGAGGGGTACCCCTTGTGCAATTTGCGACTCAAGTGAAGCAGGTAGGCTCAGATGTTCGATTGTTCTCTGAAGTATTTTTTTTGCGGGTAACATGCGACGCCTACTAAAAGCCCCGTTGTTTGAAGGGACCACAATTAGCTCAATCAAGACCTGGCTACTCACCTGGAAGACTCTTCCAGTTTGGTCTTGGATTCGGGCTGCCGAACTTTACCGGCAGGGACGATTTCCCGAAGCTGCTACGATGTATAAGAAAGGGCTTGAGCGTTATCCGCAGCATCCTGCCAGACACTGTGCCACTATCGATCTCGCCCGATGTCTTTTCGCAGATGGCAAAATTCAGGAAGCCGAACAGTATCTTCGCCAACTTGTTGCTCAGATTCCAAGTTCTCGGACCGCCCATAAGGCGCTATTTCTGTTTCAGTTACGCATCGGCCATACCCTAGACGCTGCCTGGACAATGCGAAGAGCCTTGCGTTCGATTGTCCCAGAACCAGAGCTCATTGGACTGTATCTGTACTGCGTTGTGGAGAACGGTGGACCAGAATTTCTCCTCAAAGAAGCCGAGCGACTGGTGAAGTCTGCAAAGAAAGCTGGGAGGGAAACTCCTCTCATGCGTGCAGCAGAGCAGAAACGAGACCTTCTCATGAAGGGATATTCTCCGCATGTTCTCAAGAAGCTGGAAGAGATCGCCAATGAACATCCTGAAGATGTTGAGATTGGAATTCTCGCTGCAGGATCACTACGAGAAGCTGGAAAAGTGGCCTCTGCACGGCGAGTACTGCGTCGCGCACTCCATAAGGACCCTACTCACCCTCGAGTGCTCTCCCTCTTTTCTGAGACCTACCTTCTCTCAGGATCGTTTTACAATCCAGAATTTGCATTGCAGCTCGCTACTGAGGCCTGTAAGAGGACGAATTGGAGAAGTCCGCGAGAGATGCATATTTTAGCCGAAGTGTTTTTTCACTGTGGTGATCCCTTAACAGCTCTTGCGACTGCCGAGAGGGCGAAAGAAGAGGGCTCACGATTGCTTGGTACCTATCGGGATACCGCAGCGCTTGATCGTCTTATCGAAGAATTGAACGAGAGCCTGAGCAAGGACACGCCAGTAGCCGCATAGCTTGCTTTTTGGACTCTTTTTGAGAGATCTTTAAGCGGATATGTCAGATAGCTATACCCATTTACTTACCAAACTTTCCGTCCGACTCCTCGAGGAAATGCCGACCTGGATTCGGGAGCGAGAACGA
>JAGRAT010000442.1 GCA_020434495.1 Bdellovibrionales bacterium
TCTTCCCTCTGGGAGGTCTGTCCTACGGCAGACGAGCGCTAAAAGTTATCACCGCTTCGTGGCAATAACTTTCGAGATGCGCTCTATAGACCAGCATCAGATAAGAAAGATTGGCCTTCCGAGGACGAAATGTTTCCGTAGCCAGCCTCATCTATAGGTCCACAATCAACACCACCATAAGATGTCACACCAGCGATCACCCACTGGCCACTACGCTGTACAAGTATTGGCCCTCCGGAGTCTCCAACACAGGTGGTTGAAACCGATCCAAGGCCGGTACTGTTACTAAACCGATATCGCGACCGGAACTCACCATCATCGAGGCTGAGCCCACTCGCCAGATCCCGTCTTGAAATAGTGGTAAATCCTGCTTGAAGAGTTCCAAGCGAGGTACATTGCCCCATGCTATTGAAGTCGGCAGACCCATCCCCATCAAGATCCTGACAACCATATCCTGCGATAACACCCACCTCCCCATCTTGTATGTCATCACTGGAAAGTACGCTAAAAAAATCAGTAGGGAGACTCGTTCCAGTCCGTACGATAGCAAAGTCATTGTTACCGCAGAGCTCGCCAGACATGCTATTCCCACACGAGGAATCATAATCGGAGTTAAACAATACTTGCGTTGCCTGATAGAAGGTCGAAAGCGAACCTCCCGCATAAACACGCACTCCTGTAACGTTAAAAGATGGGCTGGCAGCCGAAGTTCCGACTAAACAGTGAGAAGCTGTTAATACTGCACGTGGTGCAATGACTGCCCCAGAGCAAAGAGAGGTGCCAACATTTGAAAATATTTGCAGAAGCACAATCGGGGAACTTCCAACGGAACAGCTCACTCCATTCACAATTCTCAGACCAGCGCCTGAGGTAGTACCGCCGACAATTTCGCACGGCGGAGTTGAAATTGAAGATCCCCCACCGGTATTACTCCCCTTACTACCGCCGGAGGAGCTCGATCCCCCACCAGAACCTCCGCCGCTTCCGGAACTCGATCCTCCAGAGCCCCCTCCACTGCTACCAGATCCCCCAGAGGAACCCGATCCAGAGCCTCCACTTCCGGGATTACTGACATCTTCCACATCCAGAGCAAGGCATCCTTTCAAGCGTCGCAGAGCCTTCTTTAGTTTCGCAACTCTCCTGACATCGGATCTCGACTGCGCTGTCAATATTTGCGCTCGAATCGCTTTCCGAAAGCGAGAGGAATTAAAAATTCTTCTCGGGGAGACGACACCATCTATCGTCTGAACGGTCGCAACAAAAGTATCAACAAATCCGCCCTCTCTCTGCTCGATGTAACATTTCTTATTCCCCAATAGTGGAGTGGCACTGGTCTGTAATATCCCTGCACTCCCCGAAGACTGTGCAAGCACGAGATTTAGAGAACTCAAGAAAAGGACTAGAAACCAGATAAAACGGACGAAGTAAGGCTGGATACTGCTACTAAGATTGTCTTGATTGATGAAAACTCTATGCACCAAACCTACCTCCACCAGGCGCAAATGAAAATCAGTGGAGCAACCCGCGTGAACTTCCGTGCGCCTCTGCTGCCCATAACGCTTCACGAGACCACAACGGGGACAAGATACTTGTTGTTCGACGCCTTCGCACGGAAGTTCCGTCTCCGTTTCGACGAGCGATCTCGTCAGCGAGCCATTTCGCAAATCGCAGTCTCCGAAGAACCCCATCCCTAGGAGCCAAATGCCAAACAACGGCAAAAGGAGTTGCAATAGAAAGAGTAATAGCAAAACTCAGGAAGAAGCTCGCACCAGATGAAGCCGCGCCTAATCCAAGTCCAACCGCTCCAATAACTCCAATTATGGCGAGAACTGGCAATCGCCACCGATTATGAAGAGAGGAGATGAACAACCGCTCCGAGGAGATACTCGGATCGAGCAGATCATCACGGTATGACCGCAACACCTCTGTTGGAATGAATACCAGTGATTGCCGAAAATTCCGCATCGCTTCAGGACATGGAGCAGATCGATAACAGTCCATAGACTCAGCAACCCGTTCGAGCTCTTTCCCTACGATCTGGTACTGGCGTAGGAGACGAGAACACCCTCCAAAAGAATGGATGTCAGCACCTCGTAGAGACTCATCTATCTCAGATCGTTTCATATCAAAAATCACGCATTTCTAATTGCGAACACGAAGCTCGCGAACTCACTAGAGGGTATAGCGGAAAACGCCGTAATCACTTTCGCACTGGACGGTTGGGCCGGCTTTTTACCGGGACAGGCTCAGGTGGAAAAAAGAGACCACCGAGGAGGTCTGCAATCCACTGTACGAAATCACCCAGTACAAAATGACTCAATCCCTTCTCTACAGAAAAACCTTTCATTTCATGATGATAGCAGGAAATCGGCGTGTACGAAAAAATGTTTCCTTAAGGCAGCCATCGAGAACGGCCAAGGCACTGGAATTACTGCTAATCTATGTTACCAAGAGAGAACCTTACGCCACTCCTGAAGGACGGAAGCCCTTCCGAAGCGTTCAATACTTTGACGAGCATTGGCGCTCATTGTGCGGCACAGTGATTCATCTGACATGAGTCGAACTAACTGATCGCTCAGATCTTCAAGATCGCCGAGTTCGGCTAACTCCCCTGTGGCACCGGGCTGCACGAGATCTGCGATAGCACCTGGTGAACGAACTGCCACCACCGGTAAACCAAAGCTCATCGCTTCAAGAACAACATTCGGAAACCCTTCAAAGCGAGAGCAAAAAAGGAAGACCCTCGACTCTTGGTAAAAACGCTCAAGCTCATGAGAAAACGGAAGAATTGAAACTGAATCTTGTAGCCCGAGCTCATCGATTTCTTGCAAGAGGCGTTCACGTTCTGGCCCATCTCCAACTATCTTCATCTTCCAATCTGGAACTCTCGCCGATG
>JAGRAT010000443.1 GCA_020434495.1 Bdellovibrionales bacterium
GCCGTCTGTTCGAATCGCTGCCACCTTCCCATCAGGTGCGTAGAGGAAGTAGGTGGAGTTATCAAATAGTCCGCGGATCTCACTGAGACGATAGATGCCAGAGAGTAGTTGAAAAATGAAACGTACTCCGTCACGGCGAAATCCAATCAACTGGTCTTGGGCTGCTGCTGGATTCCATAGAAAATGCATGTATGGAGAGCCTTCCGTAAGGATCCACTGATAGCCAAGATTCAGCGGATTGCGCCGCTCACCAGCCGGGAGATCTAGTCCTCCTCCCGCGCCACCGAAAGACTTTTCGGAACTATCCGAGTAGGTGTTAAAATCTTCAATATCGGAATCCTTCCACTCCGAAAAGTCAGCCTGGGCACGGTTGGATGAATCACCAAAATCTAGCAGGGAGGAGATCGGACCGGGATCGATCTCTTTTGCGCAAAAGCAAAGATTACTGTTCAAACTTTGCTTACATTTCCCACCTCCCAGACAGTTTCCACCAGGATTGTGACAGCTGCTTTTACTTGAACAAATTGACTGACATTCGCAATTTGTTTCCGAAAGTTTGCGGCAGATTCCTTGTCCTCCGACCGCTGGGATAGTGCATATCTGACCAGCCGGCGCACATTTACCTGCTGGAGGTGGTGAAGGACATTTGGCACTCGGAGGAAGCCCCCCTGGTGAAGGTGGCCCGACAGGAGGAGATAATCGGACGGGTCGTCCAAAAAGATGAAGGGTTACTTCGTACTGACCATTGTTGTTGATACCTATAGTTGCGGTAGTTGGTGTCGTTGGATCGGGTGCCGTGCCTGGAGAGTCTCCCCCTTGAGTCATTTCGCCCGCAGAAGTTCCAACCGTGATTGCACCATCGGGGGAAATGCCGGTGTTAGTGGTGGTATGCGGGACAGCCGAAGATGTTGGCTGTGATACTCCTTCGACGGGAGCTGCGGGCGCAGCAAGAGATCCCATGCGCTCTCGTGACTGAGCAATCGCCTCTAGAGTCAGAGGCTTTGCCCCTCGAAGCACCGGAATCTTTCCCCGATCACAACTCATATCAGGAGCAGCAGCTTGTAGCGGAGGTGCCCACAACGCCCAAAGAAAAAGGAACAAAAGGAATTTATGCGTTCGGTAAGACAGCAACATTGTCAATCAACTACTCATGGCTAAAGTCGTTAAGGTTCTTGGCCGAGCTCGAAGCATCGAGCACTACAACTAAGGTCAACTTCCATAGTAATATAAGCTCCGTTTATCTTCCTGTTGTTCGAGTCTTTTGCCCCAACAATGTTTTTACAAGATATGGAAGTGGGGGGGATGGCATCATCGATTCTTGTTCCACAATCTCCTTTGGGCAATTTTCCAACCCACTCGCAATTTGGCTCGGTCTGTCGTGTACAGACTTTGAGTTTTTCGCGGCATTCAGTGAACAGAGAACTCGAATCACAATCCTTTTCTGGATAGAACCCCCGCTTCAGGTGACACTCATACTTTTCAGGTTTTGCAACGCAAGATTCTCCAAAAGCCAATGAAGATGGAACAAGAAATATAATTATGATGAGTATGTGAAGTTTCATTCTATCTCCTCAACTATAGGCGCTGAGTAGCACTGGATGGCGCAGCCGAAAAAGGCTTCAAAGGTTGAGTAGCGAAGATCGCCGTTATGGTGGGTGCAGCTAAATTGAAAGTTCTTTGGAAAACTTCGAGATAGCGGATCAGGAATACGCGATCCTTCCGTTGATGGCACTGGAATTCCCGGCCATTCTCCTACCGTCCCTCGTTTTTCATAGAAATAGGGTGATCCTTCCTGGGGATCGCGAATACAAACTTCTGATGGTGATGGAGCCTTCGGACACTCCGCTTGAGCCATTTGCTCGCATTTACGACGCATGTTGGTAAATGCTTGTGTCACTTCGTACTTAAGCTTCTTTGCGCGTTCAGCTTGTTTGTTACACGCTTTGCGATCATCAACGTTGTTGTATTGCCTGCAATTTAGTTCTCCTTTTTCGTTGTGCGGAAAACAACGCGTTCCAAGCGGAACTGATGGGTTGTGATAAACTTTACACGCCTTATAGCAGCTACTGTTGCAAGATTTTAGCTGCTCTGAGCAGTCATCAAAATCAGAGTAGCTATCACAGTCAACAACAATATCAATTGAAGTAAAGGCAGTGGTTGTAGACGCTACATCAAAATCACTGTCAGCCTCACCGAGCGCAGCGAGTGGAAGTAGCAGCAAACCAAGGAGCCCAGTTTTCAAAGATCTCTTTAATAATGATTCAATTCTCATGAGTCCGAGTTTTCCTCTTATGCATTTTCGAATCTGAAGCCCTGTGTGTGGTTAATTCCCTATTGTGTGAGATGCTGTTGGTCTATCCGGAGAACCATCCCCGGCCGAGGATCCACCACTTGCTCTATCTTACTGATACCTTATGTGGATGAATTGAGCTTCTTCGTACTCAAACCTCCTCCGAGAAGGCGAACTTGTTGAAAACTAAGGGAATTGACCCCCAGTAATGCCCAGATTGTCCGCTTTCTCACATGGGTTGGATCCCTCGATTTCTTATAGGAGTGAGACATTGCACTCGGCGGAAGTTGTAGATCTGACCAATGATAACCCGATGAGGAGCTTGTTGGTGGCGGGAATTGCCCACCCAAGGAGTGGAAAAATCGTCGCGTGTTGGGATTCTGACAGTTTGGGATCTGTCTTTTTTTTAGATAGGTAAAATTACTAATTTTGAAAAGATTTGGAGTTTCAGATAGTTGGCGAGTTCTGAAATGAGAATTTCTGTATAGTTTCGCTTCAATCCCTAAAGTGATCTGTCTACTCAGTCGACTCTTACTTGGCGCGAAATGTGCTTCATAGGTTTTCTATGAGGTTTTTTAGCGGTTTTTGCGGAAGGAAGCGTCAAT
>JAGRAT010000444.1 GCA_020434495.1 Bdellovibrionales bacterium
CTACCTTAGCGATTGCGATTCTTGTTTCACTTACCGGTCCTATCGGATTTTTGGGCTTGGTGACCCCCCACTTCGCAAGAATACTCGTTGGAGCATCTCACACGAAACTCGTTCCAGTAGCTTTTTTCTCGGGGGGGATCTTCCTCGTCATTTCAGATATGGTTGCTCGGCTACTTGGTGGAATGCAGGAAATTCCAGTTGGGCTCATTACAGCACTCATCGGCTGTCCGATCATGGCCATCCTACTTGTTCGAACCCTAAAGGTTCAAACAAGAGACCACTAGAAGCGCTACTTCTTCTTCGGCTTTTTATCCTTTGCTGCCTCCTCTTCCCCTTCACTCTTTTTTTCTTCCATCGGCTGGATCACTTCAACACAGGTCACCTCACTGGCCGTTGCCTCAAGACAGCGCCCTGTCATCATCGAACAATCTCTAGAGATAGAAGTTTCAAGCTCCTTTCGCGCTTGAAACCCAAGTTGGCGCATAACGTTCCCCATCGATAGGAATTTTGCAGAAACACATCCAGATAAATTTTCGTGGGTTTCTCGGCACTCACTCATCGCCTCTTCAATATCTCTGTCGAGCACAGCTCGGAACTTCTGCTTCCCCTCCTCGGCGGTTGCCGACCTCAGCCGCCGAGTAACATAAGGTACGGTAAACTTTTCCTTCTTTACCTTTATAACCGCATCGCTATTCTTTCCGGGTTTTTGTGGCTGTGGCATAGCCGGAGGGGTGTATTCCCAGGAATAAGAGACCTTAGACTCACATTCAAATTCAGCCGATACGCTCAAAGGCGTAAAAAAGCTCAGCAATACAATGAGAAGACTAGCTAGATAACACCGTTTCAAATCCATTCCCTTAGCCTCCTCTACGAGAATTGCCCGCTACAAGAAAATTCCGAAACCGACCATTTTTTTTGAATGATATCCCGGTCTCGGCGTCTATAAGTATGAAGTGAGGATGGTTTTAACAACAGGTCTTTAGCGTTTTTAGATAGGAAGAGAACGAGAATATGAGTCAGCACAACCTTAACACCGTGGGATTTGATGTGGATGCACTTGAGATTTTTGGAGGGGAAAGCGAGCGAGGAACTCCAGAAAGAAACCTCCTTATGGCTATTTTAGAACGAGCCATCCTCGACTTCGTAGGAAATGACCAGAAAGAAGTAGGTCAAGCAGAAGAGTGGCTCTTTGAAGATGATAAGAGCGCCAACGAAGATGAGGTGATTGACGCAGCCGACTTCGATTCTGCCTCTTATGGGTACACCCCATTCAGTTTCTCTTGGGTTTGTCAGCAACTGGATCTCGATAGGAGCTTTGTTGCTGAAACCATTAAAGCGATGCCCAAGAGAGGGCACCGTAGAGTAGCACCGTGGTATTTTATGAAGCAGGCTGGCTAGGGCCACCTGCGGGGTATTTTATGAAGCAGGCTGGCTAGGGCCACCTGCGGGGTATTTTATGAAGCAGGCTGGCTAGGCCAACTGCGGGTAGGAATGAGTATATAGAAAAATTTTCCGCATCTCCTTAACGAACAAAACCAGACGTCCTAAAGCCCGCCAATCCTGAACCAATTGGCGGGCTTTTTTTATTCCGGCCCCCAGCTTTGTATACTGGAGGACATTGAAAATGTCCGGAAATCCCCCAGAGGAAAAACAGATACTAGCCGCGAAAAACAGTCAAAAGCGTCGAGCCTTTGGCAATTCGAACCGGCCAATTTCATTGGCGGCCAGGAGAACATGGCGAGTTGGCCACCAATCTCCAAAAGTCGTATACATTTCAAGCCTAGCCAGCATAACTCTGGTTGATAAAGTTGCACCGCTAGAATAATGGAATCGCCACTCAGTCACCCCTTACAAGCGCTCGATCGAGAATACTGGACTACAGGATCGACCTCTTTGGGTGAACTTCCGAAATCACACCAACTTCATTCCTTCGGGAATAGCTACAGGCTAACCGATGATTTTCGTCTTCGCATCTCAGATCCAGACGACACGAGAATACTGCATACCCTTTCCCAAGCACTGGCTCGCCCATCGCTCATCCCGGTTCTCTTCGACACTGTTGGAATCAATGGACTGGTAATATCAGGAGCCTCATCGAAGCTCGCCTTTTACCTACTCGACGTTAGAAACGAAGCCAACCCTTCCCTATCATCAACCGGACTTAAATATTTCGATCGCACGCCGGAATTCATCATCGGTGGGGAGATCGAAACCGCCATAGCACTCTCCCATGAACGCGCTTCAGATCAAGAGAGAGGATTCTTCGGAGATCTTCGACAGGGACTGCTCAGATACCATTCCCTACGTTATATGGAACAGGTCCTTGGCACGGACTTTCGAAAGATTTTCTATCCTCCAGAGAATGCGGCAGAGGAAGCTTACGTCATCCTCACTGGAGCGGGGTACAGAATCTCCGTTGGGAAGGACAGGCTAGAACTCGAACGCAGCACCGATCATCTTACGCGCTCTCAACTGCAATATGTCGAACAAGGACTTCAGGGACTCGCGGTAATGGGAAGGAATGGAGCCCGATTACTTCAGGGTGGAACACGCGGTGCTCTCGCCTCAGATTTTAGAACTTCTCGCCACGGGCTGACCCGCGCCGAGTTTGAAAAGTGGGAGGCCGAAGACACTGGTGGACACTCCTTCCTCACAGGAAGATTTGGCCTAATAGGAGTAGATGGCGCTCTCTTCAGTGGCAATCTTGGCAATGTGCCAATTTTCTTAGAACGAATAGGCTACAAATGGGACAACGGCACTCGGTCCTGGACACCTCCAAACGATCCCGGCTTGGAAGGGGCGAGTTTCGTCCGAAAATGAATCTAGAAGCCATCTCAAAGATGTCTTTATCTAATAGTTATTGTGTATAGAAAGAGCGGCA
>JAGRAT010000445.1 GCA_020434495.1 Bdellovibrionales bacterium
CAGACTCTGCTATTTTCCCGATCTTCTTATGCGCAGCGAGTTCTACAATTGGAAGCCGTTCTGCCCCTTTGGCGTTTGTAAAAGGCGAACCTCGGAATAGAATCTGAGAGTTTGTGTAGTGATCCGAATAGTCAAAGTCTGCATAGAGAGTGTCTCCGGCAGAGATCTCTTTCCAGGGCGTTCCACGCCCTGCGAAGCCAACTTCGAACCCTAGGATTAGACGCGAGTGTATGCCCCGCTCTACAATCGGAAAAGGGGAGTCTCGGCAAAGCTCTTTAAGATCTCCCTCGGAAGTTTTGGGCTCCTCGCCCGCTCCTGTAAATGTTACTACTTTAGCGATTGATCGATCACTTGCCTCCGAAATCGAAAGCACTAAACTTCTCTCGTTCTTTTCGATGAGGATATCGCCAACCTGAAATTCCTCCCCGTTCTGGAGCTCTAGAAACTTCGAGCCACAGGTAATTTCCTCAAACAGTTCGTCAGAGATATCGCGAATATGCTGGAACTCTTCGAGAACATGCTTCATTCGTTCAGATCGATCTATCAGTCGCTCGCATATGCCCTTGGCAAGGTCCTGTCCTGCATGTACTTGGCTATAAGCGTGTGTTGCTTGATTATCGATATCAGTGAGCTCGTACGGGTGGAGCCCCTCTTTCAGCCCGTCTTGAGCAAGATCTTCTAGTTTTTCAACGAAGCGAAATACCTCCCTAGCGAGAGTCGAAATCTCGAGAGCGAGCTCCTCTGACAGTGGAGCTCCTCCAGCGGGACCATACTCGTCGCATCTTAAGGCCACATTTATTCTGTGAATTATCGATTCGATAACCTCATGCCGAGAGTGCATCCGATTTCGAAGATCGTCGACTTCTGGACCGCTCGAAGTGATAGCGGTCTCGACCAGTGAAGCGGGCGCATCCGGTTCGGCCTGCTTCATGAGCTCGACGACTTCATCATTCGTATATTTGGGTCCATCGAGGCCCATCGTAATTTTCGTCCCTTATGTCCGTAGACGTAAAAATAGGTAACAATGTTATGGACTTAAATAAGGATTTGGTGCTTCGGGAGTGAGAAATCGAGATTCGATAACTATTTGAAATATCTAGTCAGATTTGAGGGTAAAGTGGAATTTCTCACCATCAGCGCGTGCGGAAGCGGTAAATGAGGGGAGATCCGGGTTTGCTAACGAGATCTCTCCGGCCCCGAGATTATTCACCACCCAGGGATAGAGGACGTGCTCCAGTTCTAGTACTCGGGAAGCTAGCGATTCTTCGGTGTCACCAGGAAGAACGGTGCATTTCGCCTGTGCAATAATTGGCCCGGCATCTACCTCTTTAGTAACGATATGTACTGTGCAACCGTGTTCCGTTGCACCAGCCTCAATTGCCTGTTTGTGAGGTACTAACCCGGGAAAATTTGGAAGAAGAGACGGATGGATATTGAGAATTCGCCCCGCATATTGCTCTATAAATTCCTCTTCCAAGATCTGCATATAGCCCGCGAGGAGTACGTAGTCTGGAGCAATTTCTGCTACTTTTTCATAGAGCGCCTGCTTTTGCGCAAGTACAGAGTCGTAATCTTTCCTGGTGGCAACAATTGCCTCTATACCGTGTTGATGTGCGTATTCAAGTCCCGGAGCTTTCTGTTTATTTGAGAGAACCGCTTCCACGGTAAAATCCTTTCTCTGCTCAAGAAGAGCTTTAAGATTCGATCCTCTACCAGAAATGAAAACAACGACCCTGCAACTCATGGCCCAAACTATGGTATACTTAAAAAGCCACGTCCAGAATGGGGGTCCATGAAAACGAACTTGATCTTATCGATTCTTCTCTTCTCACTCTCAACCTCTTGTTTCGCAGATGGAATGGAACATCCTATCTCAGGGCGAACCATCTCTACCGAGAGGAGCTCTACAGAAAAGAGAGTTCCAGGGGAGCAGGTCGATGCTCGTTTACCTCCGGTTATTCCAGGCCAGCAAGTACAAGCAGGGGGGAAGACCCATAAGGTCATTTCCACCGCTGGCGCCGTTCCGGTGGGTGCTCCACCGCAACCGCCTCAGGCAGCGGTTGCTCCCTCGAACAATTCTCAAAACTCATTGGGATCGATCTCTGTGATAGTGGATGACAGGAAGAGGCGGTAGCTTACGATACGTTTTCAGCTATCCAGGCGAGATAACTTTCTGCTCCATCCGAAGGCGTGATCACTAGAAGCTCAGGGACTTCATAGGGATGAAGCTCGATATATCGTATTTTTGCCTCTTTTAGTCGGGCGGCTGTGGTTTTCATGAGGAGAAGAAATTCCTCCTCGCGCTCCACCTTTCCTTGCCAGCGGTAAATCGAAACTCCCTTTGGGAGGAGGTTTCCACAGGCGATGAGTCGCTCCTCAACCAGGGTCGAAATAATGTTTTCACCTAATTCTCCGCTGTTAACCGTTGAGATTATTACCCTGGCGTCCATCTGAGGCTGTCCTCATCTCAGTTATGTGTTAGGCTCTCGACTATATCATTGAAGGCCGGAGGAGTCTCATGAGTATTCGACGACTATTCTTCTTTGCTTTGGTGGCGAGCGTTATTCATCTGGCCCCGTTTTTTTCGTATTCTACCCATAGTGCTTTTGCCGCGGGAGACAAGGAGGAAGAGGAGGAAGAAGAACGAGAAGTTCAGCTTGGAGTGATTGCTGGCGAGCAACGTGGTGGCTTCGAAGGGCTCACCTCTGGCAGTAGTTCTACTGTAAGTGATTCGATTACCGGAGAGCTTCCTCCAGTTACAGGCTCTGTGAGCAAAGTCGGACAGAATAAAATGCTCGCAAAGCTAACGAACAATCACGAAGAAAATAAGTATTCTTTGAACTTTCAAATTCACCAGCTGGATAAGTGGGGAAAGAA
>JAGRAT010000446.1 GCA_020434495.1 Bdellovibrionales bacterium
AGTTACAGTTTCAAACTAAAGGTGACGAACTCTTGAAGCTAAGGGTTACACTCAGCTAGAGCCGCCTTCAGCTACCGCCGGTTATACTACCGTTAATTAATCGAGCATTAGTTAAACGAGAAACACCCACCATATAACGAGTACAAAAAGTAGAATGAGCAAGAAGACACCCACCATGATTGTGATACGGTCCTCCGTTGAGGAGAAAGAGTACTCACTGGTATCTTCATAAGAATACCGTGCCGACGGGTGATGGTCAGAACCTCTAAATTGGTCGTAATATTGCGAACTATCGATTGCTATCGTCTCATCGTGTCCGATCTCTGCTTCATCTGGAACACGCCCGAACTGCGATGAGAGCGTGGGTCGCTTTGGAGCCCCTCCCCCAAGAGGGGAAGCTCCTGGAGGCGCGGCACTCTGTTGAGCTTCAAAGAGCGGATCCGCATGCATTGGCGAGGAACCGCCCCCTGGGTCCGCCGACTCAACGCCCCAACTCTTCAATCCAGTATTTGATGGACCGGCACTCGAGGCAAACCCGGCACCGAAACCACTCGTTGAAAGGACTGGAGGATCGTTAAAGATAATCAGATGCTCCCGAATTTTAAGAACATCCCGATCCTTGAGCTCTTCCGTCTTTGCAATCTCTCGCCCATTTATTGTTGCCGCCTGCTGACTCTCGACAGAATAGGCACAAACGCCCTGACTACGTCGCTCGACAACGAGGCCAGGATTTTCGAATAGGTCTCCTCGGATTTCGAGATCTGCCTGAGCACCTCCAACTACCAGAGCACGCCCAAATTCAGGAATCGGGAACTCATCTCGGAACTCACCATTGGTGAACACAATGAGAGATCTCCCGGCTCCTCGTTGGAAGCCCATTTCAAGCGCTCCAGCCGAGCTATCATCACTCTCCCGTAATCGAACAGCACGATCGGCAAGTTGCAGGTAATCATTAGACCGAACTAAACGCCACTCCATGGGCGCAAGAGGATCTCCATTCAGCCATGAACCGTTAGTACTTCCGAGATCCTGATAAAACCAATGATTGCGCACTCTAAGGAACTTTCCATGTTCCCTGGAAATCGCCCCAAAATCGATGGCAATTCCATGCTCGGGCTCACGCCCGACAACGGTCTCCCCTTCGGTGAGAGTGGTAATAAGGGAGACTCCTTCATCACCAATAGCTTCCAGCGCAAGCGAACGCGACATAAATCTTTATCCTAGTCCGTAGTACCAGTAGTTTATCTCAAAAAAAAGGCAGGACGCCAATGGTCGAAAGACTCCCGAAGGGATTCAGCTCTTAAGACCCTTTAATTCCGCGAGAATGAGGGCTACGGCTTCGTAGAGGTCCTGCGGGATGGAATCATCCAATTCTACACCCTGGAGCAGCTCTGAGACCTCCCCGTCTTCAACCACAGGGACTCCGAATCTTCGGGCCAACCGAACGAGTTCATCCGCTTCGCGCCCCTCACCCTTAACGACAACCTGCGGAGCATCGTCAATATCCTCTCGAAAGGAGAGACCAACTGCCGACTCGAATTCTCCCTTTACCGCCGCCTTCTTCATCCTTCACCTCGAGGAGAAGTGCGCGCATTCGGAGCTCCGCCCAATGCTTCAGAATCGCCGTCAGGATCTAACGGGGTAGCGATTCTCGTGTCAGGCTTACTGTCAGAAATCCGATCAACCTTGCTAGAGAGGCCCCTATTTGGAGTCCACTGCTCACTCGGCTCAGACTGGAAGGTAATATCATCTTCAAAGAATTCTCTCATCACTTTGTGCAGGCGACGCATACTCAGCGGCTTCTCTACCAAGATACAGTTTGGGAACGAAGCAATACGCTTAATCCACTGTTCTCTAGACACGGTGAGTATAACAGTGGAGACGGCCTCGCTCTTTTCTCGCAATTCCTCTAAAAGCCCCACCGTTGAACTTCCAAGATAGTCCGCATCAATCACAAGAAGCTGGACAATCTGCTGTGGGCTTTCAAGAATCACCCGCGCCTTCTCAAGATCATGCACCAAGCGAGAGCGAACACTAAAACTCTCAAACATTCGCTGAAGGGTATACCCGGAAGCTCCATACGGTTGAATCAGGAGTGCAGTTCTACGGTGCTGATCAGGAACTGACACAAGCTCCTTGGCTCTTAACACCTCCTCCTCAAAGACGGGAAGGAAGAGCGAAAGGGTTGTGCCCTCACCAGGCAAGCTACTTGCTGTAAGAACTCCGCCGTGCTGCTGCGCCAACGAATAGGCAGAAGAAAGACCAAGTCCGGCACCAGAAAGGCTGAGTCCGGTTGTTTGGTCCAGATCTTTACTAGAATAGAACGGCTCAAAGCATCTCGACAGCCGCTCCTCATCCATGCCCTGCCCGTTGTCTTTGATATCAATGCGCGCATACGTTCCTGGTGACAGAGAGGGATCAATCTCGCCAGAACTTAACCGCACCCGCCTGGCAGAAATCTCAACCAACCCGCCGTTCCGCTCACCAATGGCCTCTCGAGCATTCACGAGCATGTTGGTGATCGATTGTTGAATGAGGTTTGAGTCTCCAACAATATCAAGGCCGTCATCGAGCACATGAACCCGTATTTGAATAGCTCCTCCAAGAAGAGAGCTGTAGAGATCTTTTGAGTCCCGTACGAGACCTGAGAGGGAGAATCGTTCACGCAATGCAGACGTTGGTGAGGAAAAACTGAGTAAATGCTTTACCAGGGACGCCCCCTTACCTGCGGAATCGATAATCGTTCTCGCAAGTTCCTGAACCGGAGAATCTTCTTGGGCATGCATCTGGATAAGAGAGGCTTGTCCCATAACGGCTTGCAGAAGATTGTTGAAATTATGCGCCACTCCAGAAGCAAGCATCG
>JAGRAT010000447.1 GCA_020434495.1 Bdellovibrionales bacterium
AAGCTTTAGAGCTTAATCAAGAGGTTCTTGAAGGACAGCTTTCAAAAACGAATCCCGATCTTCTCTACATTGATTCAATCATTCAAGCAAAGGAGGGTGGTGTCGAACTCGCAAACAAGAATTTTTATCCAGACTTTGGAATTGGTGCAGACTATGTGTTTGTTGGTGACCGAGGCTCGGCTGGTTCAGAAAGCGGAGATGATGCTCTGGTAGGAATGTTTTCTATTACTCTTCCACTGTACCGCTCAAAGTATAAAGCGGGACTCTCTCAGGCAAAAAGCGAGAAGCGCTCTGCTGAGGAGATGAAGAAGGCGAAAACTTATGCTCTTCACTCACAACTGGCAAAGGGGATTTTTGATATCAAGGATTCGGATCGGAAAATAAAGCTCTACGAGCACACCCTGGTCCCGAAAGCAGAAGAATCCTTGGAGTCAACCTATACGGCTTTTGAGGCAGGAGAATCAACATTTTTAGATCTCTTAGATGCGGAAAGGATTTTTCTTGAGTTTAAGCTATCGCTTGCAAGAGCGCAGGCTGACTACCAGATTGCAAATGCTGAACTGTCAGCGTTGCTTGGAGACTTTTCATCGGTAGAAGACAACAGAATGGCTAAAGGAGTGCAGTGATGAATAAGATTATAGGTGTTCTTCTACTCGTTTGCGTACCTATTTTTGGGGCCGCACAAGAACATGACCATAGTGAGCATGGGGGGCATCTCGCGAGCTCTGAAAAACATTCGCCTGAGCATCAAATTGATTTTTGGACCTGCTCAATGCACCCACAGATTAAGCTTCCAGAAGCAGGCAAATGTCCGATTTGTAGTATGGACTTAATCCCAGTCTATAAAGATGACCACAGTAGTGACGATCCCTCAAAAGTTACGCTCAAGCTTTCTCCTACGGCAGAGAAATTAGCTGAGGTTTCGACGACGGCAGTAGAAAGGCAGAGCGTCCTAAAAGAGGTGCGCATGGTCGGGTTGCTCGACTATGACGAAACACGACTTACCCATATTACTGCCTGGGTCCCGGGACGTATCGATCGGATGTTTGTCGACTACACTGGGATTACCGTCAATAAAGGCGACCACATGGTTGAGCTTTACAGTCCAGAGCTCATAAGTGCCCAGGAAGAACTTATTCAAGCGGCAAAGTCTCTCAAGCGGCTCTCAGCTGGAAGTGCGCTCGTTAGAAAATCAACTGAGCAAGCGCTTGTTTCAGCGAGAGAGAAATTGATGTTACTCGGACTCACTGAAGGGCAGGTAAAAGAAATTGAGCGGCGAGCGAAGGCTACCGATGACGTTACTATCTATGCGCCTGCAAGTGGAGTCGTGGTTGAGCGAAACGCGACAGAAGGGATGTATGTTCAAACCGGTACCCGAATCTACTCAATTGCTGACCTCAATACTCTCTGGCTGCATTTAGACGCCTACGAGTCAGACCTTCCTTGGCTCCGTTATGGTCAAGATGTTGAGTTTACGACGCAATCAATACCCGGGAAGGTTTTTCACGGAAGGATTTCCTTCATCTCCCCGATTGTTAATCAGGCGACTCGCACGACCAAAGTTCGGGTAAATGTGGATAACAGTGACGGAGCGCTTAAACCAGGTCTCTTTGTTAACGGGGTAGTGAAAGCAAAAGTCTACGGACAGGGAAAAGTTATAGATACCTCTCTTAAGGGCAAGTATATCGGACCAATGCATCCAGAGATTATTAGAGATGAGCCGGGGAGTTGTCCTATCTGTGGCATGGATCTGGTAAAGGCAGAAAATCTTGGATACATCACTGAAGATACAAAGGCTTCCACTCCTCTCGTGATTCCAGTTTCAGCTCCGCTTCTTACCGGGACTCGCGCTGTTGTCTATGTGAAGCATCCTCAACAATCAATATACGAACTTCGAGAGGTTGTCTTAGGGCCACGCTCCGGGGAGCACTATATTGTCGAGAGTGGCTTAGAGGAGGGAGAGCTCGTTGTAACAGAAGGTGCCTTTAAGATTGATGCTGACCTACAAATTAAAGGCAAGAAGAGCATGATGAATCCTGAAGGTATTAAGCAAACCGGAGGGCATCAGCACGGTGACTCTGGTGCAATGAAAGAGGGGGATTCCATGCAGCAAATGGAAGACCACTCGCAGCATTCAAAAGCAGACGAGCTAAAACCACTACCAGAGAAGCTCGCGAAAACTCTCGATGCGTATCTTACTCTCAGTGAAGCACTTGCAGCAGATGACCTTCCGGAAGCAAGGGATTCTTTTGGCCGAGTGAAAGCTACTTTGAAAGGCTCAGACTCTCACACGCTGCATGCGCTAGTTCCCGAAGACATCGCAGAGCTGAAAGACTTTGAGATAACTCGCAGCGCTTTTGAGAAGTTCTCTAGCGGATTCCTTAATGAGCTTTCGCGTTATCGGATGCCCAAAGAGCTACAAGCTTTTAAGGCGTACTGTCCCATGGCCGGCAGTGATGGAAAGGGAGCCTTCTGGTTGCAAAGAGGCAAGGAAGTACGAAATCCATACTACGGTGCTTCAATGCTTGCTTGCGGAGAAATTAAGGGGGCAATGTGATCGGTAAAATCATTCGATTTTGTTTAGAGAATAAGCTTGTTGTCTCGCTTTTCGTTCTCTTTGTTGTTGTATGGGGGGTGCTCGTAGCCCCATTTGATTGGGAAATTGAGAGTCTTCCGAGAAACCCAGTTCCTGTAGATGCGATCCCGGATATCGGTGAAAACCAGCAGATAGTATTTACAAAATGGGCTGGGCGCTCTCCCCAGGATGTAGAGGATCAGATCTCCTATCCAATGACAGTTGCACTGCTCGGCATACCGGGAGTGAAAACCATTAGAAGTTACTCCTACTTTGGTTA
>JAGRAT010000448.1 GCA_020434495.1 Bdellovibrionales bacterium
CTTCAAGACCAAAGATGATGTGAGAAAAGTGCAGGTGTCTGCCAACGGAAGACCGTTCGGTATACTTGCTGGGACTTCAATCTTGCAGATTGAGAACCTCAGCGGAATTGCTCAAAAGATAGGGGAATTAACCCTATCGGACGGGCAGCCGCAAGAAGAGTCCCCTCTCAGCAACAGAGGGAATGCGTTTGTACCGCATGTAGTGCTCCTTGAACGCGTGAGTATTGGTCACTGGGATTCTTTTCCAGAAGTCCCTAAGGGAAGATGAGCGACCGTCTGCCACGAATCCTGAAAGAACCATCGCTTTGTCCCCGACAGAAAAGAAGATAGGGGGAAGCTGAGATCCGTTCAGTTACCGAGGATCATCGAGGGAGTCTCTTTACTTCGAGATTTCCTATCACAGAAACATCTCGTAGTCGCCACGGTACTGTGACCAGATTCTAATTTGAGTCCTTCATTATAGACATCCAAGAAATAAGAACATTCAGTTGATGTGGTATCTCCCAATGACCACTCATCGCATCCAAACTCAAGACAAACGAACTGGCAGGATTCCTGAGCAGCACCCTCATTCATTAGCTCGATTGCCTCTCTCAACAGATCCTTACAAACGAGTCCAGTGATAGGTTCTGTGAGTTCTGCTATATACTTCAAAAAGGGAACAAACTCATCAAAGTCTGTTGATATGCCTACATGAACGGAGGCCACCGTTGAGACATCTATCTGTGGACAACGCGCACCAGTTGAAATTTGCTTAAAACTCGGGCCATCATCAATTGATGAGATCAGTGATTCAATCAGTATCGGTGTTTTCTCATTCAGTTCGGGTTGAGAAGACTGTGCGCTAGCTTCATGAATGAATCCCAGAGCTAAAAATATCCAAAATGAAAAGCCTGAAAAAATGTAGGCGACAGAACAGCGTGGACCCCTACTCGACATAAGAAATTCCTCAATTGGGCATGTAAACTGGTGTTATTGTTAAGCTTTTCGGAAAAAACCGAGGGCAATAACTAACCAAATTATCTATCAGGAGTCATAAGCTGCATGATCCATGGATTCGAAAAAATCCGAATGTTCGTTCCGCCTCCCTTTTCCCCATTCTTTCCTCAGCTACCGAAGGAAGTGAGTGTCAATCGAGCGATCTGGAAAGAGAATGAATTGCAAAGTACCGGGAGAGAAGACTGTTGAATCGTAGCCCTCTCGGTACCCGAAGTGAAGAGCAATGTATCAAGTGAGCGCTCGCTCCCACACATCTGAAGACGGATGCGCAAGGGTGGCAACAAGACGTTCTGCTACTTGGCTAACTTCATTGTTTGGTCGACCACTAAAGAAAGAGCAAGGGTCGACTGATGCTAACAGACAAACTTTGCGCCCTCCTAACACTCTATAATCATGGATTCTCAGATTTTGTGACACTTTTGAATGCTTCAAAACTCCCCTCTTATGCAGGCACTAAATTCGTTGGTGAGATAGGACGATCCACTGATTCTTCCGGCGAGGAGGCCTCTTCTTCCGTCGTGGTAAAATCATCACAACTGGACACAACGATTCCTGTGGCCCAAAGGTCAGAGCGAAGCTCGCCAGGCTCGAAGAGAAATTCTAAGCCGGTTTTTCCATGGGGCTGAATATGACCGCGATGAAGGGCACCATGAGTAATTCGAGGTTGGAAGTTTCCCTTATGAAACGCTCCTCGAAACTCATCCATTCGATCTGCGTCAATGGGGATTGAGACCGATTGCCCCACCCCCCAACCTCGAGACTTGGCGGCCTCATTCACCGCGTGGGGAATCGCATGATGAAGCAGAACCGTAGAGCAAAAATCACTATCAATCCTTGATTCAAAGTGTAGAAACGTAGCAGCGCGTTCATTCCAAGCTTTCCGAGTTGCTTCCTCAACATTCCCTCCCAAGAAGAAGCTATTCCAACCGAGAATCATCTGTGGGACCCCCCTTGCAGCTCGATCAAGAACAGCCTGAACCAGCTTTTCGTTCTTTTCTTTTACCTCTCCAACCTCTTCGAGAGAGAACTCGGTCACTTGAATTCTCCGGCTTCGGAGTAAGTTTTGGAGTCCACTCAACCAACCGAGATCCCTTACGATTCCGGGCGCTGCAAGCACTTCTTCTCCAATGCCAAATCTTGACGGTATCTGATGCGGAGCAAGAGGAACCTTCGAGTTGAGCACGTCGATAAGAGCTTTCGGGAACTCTGTTTCGGATGTTACCTTTGCGACTTGGACGACGTGATGCCGAAGCGATCGCACAAAATCCTGCGGACGTTGAATGTACCACTCTGCACCTTGTTGTGCTTGGGAGATTTTTTCAATCAGACGAAATTGAAAAAGCTGGGCATGACTCAGATTACCAGCTGATTCGGGGATTCCTTCGAATGGTTTGCTCAAAGCAAAGATGGGCTTGGAGGTAGCACTCTCCACTATCTCGTTCAGCGGATTGTTCCAATGCTTCTCTTCCAAGTTATTTCTCGGCAAAACGGCTCTTTGAAGCATTGCGACTCCCTCAAGATACTGTCTTCGTTCTATCACTCCAAGTACGATTTCTTCAGCACATACGGGAACGAGACTGCTGAGCCCCCCGACTGCCCTATCTCGAGCAGCCGTTGTATCTACCAAATAGGAGTCTAAGTTAAACTCCAACTCTCCAAAGAATTGTTTGAAAGATGGAAATGCCCGTTGCCCTGCTCGCAAAGCTCGTTGAATGACCTCCTCGCTTCTTACGTCGGGCGTTGATTCATAAGTAACAGCAAAGGCGAGGTAGCCAAGCACTTTCCTCGTACAGTCATGGAACATCTGGCTTTTCTCCTTGGTAACAATCTCTTCCGGTAGACTCGCTTTTAGG
>JAGRAT010000044.1 GCA_020434495.1 Bdellovibrionales bacterium
TGCCCCGCTGAGGGACAATTCGGCTTCGAGCGTGAATCTCGATTAGAGATTCACGAGTCCACCCATGGCTAGTTGTGCAGTTTGGAGGGATTGGTGGTGGACTCGAACCACCTGCCCCGCTGAGGGACAATTCGGCTTCGAGCGTGAATCTCGATTAGAGATTCACGAGTCCCCCATGGCTAGTATTGTCCTCTTATACTTGCTGAATCTTTGGTAGTTCTGCATGGTTATACCAACAGCAACAGCCCGTCAGGAAAATCATCGTGACTATCACCGTAATCGACTTCGAAGAAGGTGCAGAAGTTCGGGTCTACGACAGCCTGGACCAGATAGGTGAGATAACACCTGGTCGAGCAGTTTGGGTCGACGTCGAGACGGACGATTTCGCTCAGATGTCTCAGATTGCCTCCACTTTTGGCTTTCACGAACTCACTGTCGAAGACTGTCTTTCCCCTGGCCACTTCCCCAAGCTGGATGATTACGGTTCCTACCTCTTTATGATCCTCCGTGGTTTAAAACCGTGGAATGAGATCGAGGAGATCTGGCAAGAAGTAAATCAAGAACCGAGCGAGGCATCGGCGACTCAAACCTCGGTCGGGACCAAAGAGCAGGAATCTTATACTCGTAAAGTTGCTGTATATCTCTCTCAAAATCTCATCGTGACCTTTCGCCGGAGAGAGGTTGCCTGGCTTGACGCCTTGGTTCGGAGAGCTCAGACCAAGCCTGACTCCACTCTTTCTGAAGGCACAGAAGGCGTGGCTCATCGGGTAATCGATGTTCTTGTTGACCGCTTTACGCGAGGGATTGGATTCTTTGAAAACGTTGTCGATGCCTTCGAGGATGCGGCGCTCGAGAAACCAGATGAATTCGAGATTCAAGACCTTTTCGAGGTTAAGAGGGAGCTCGTCTATTTGCGCCAGGTGGCTCGGAATCAACGGAGCATTATCTCTCAACTTGCAAACGACTCCACGCTCATTTCGGACAATCAAAGGCGACGATATTTCAAAGACATCGATGACCACGCCGTTGAAATCGTCCACGGTCTCGATAAACAGATTCAGACGGTAATCAGTATTCGAGATAGTTATCTCGCCGTTGCAAACGTTCGCCTTGGCGATACCATGAGGATTCTCACTGTTATCACCACCATCGCAGCTCCATTGAACATAGTAGTTGGTCTATACGGGATGAACTTCAAAGCGATTCCCATGCTCCACAATCCCTATGGTTTTTGGTTTATTCTTGGAACCATGCTCGCGGTAGCCATTGGAATGCTTGCTTATTTTCGTAAGAAGCACTGGATTTAGCCTCCGCCGTTTCTCTAAGGAACTAAATTCTATTACAGTGACAGCCCATCTTTGTTGATGGCAGGTCGGAGCAGGAACATTGGAGCAGTACGATTACGGCAATAGTCCGAAAAGCATCGGGGAGATTCTCCCATCGGTCTTCGCCAAGCTCGAGACGGATGCCGAGAAGGCGAGCCTTTCCTCGCTTTTCGAAGGGATGTGGAAATACCGAGAGCAAGTTGACTTTGATGCTCGTCCATCAGACTTTCGTGAGTTCGCATCACAGATACCAGGCACAGTCCTGACCATCATAGATAACAAAGCATTCCTTCACCTTGGGAATGTCATAAATGCAGGTGCTGATGGCGTTATCGTAGAAGCGTACGCAACTGCCTCTGGGGTCCGACTCGACAGAGATCTTGCCATCAAAATTCACGCTCCCTTCCGACTGGGAGTTGATGAGCTTCCGGTTGACGACGCTTCGCCGTTCGATCCGCATGACGATGAGCTTCGGAAGAATGCCGCATACAAAGAAACTCTTACCTACGAAGTACTAAAACAGTACAACCTGGGCTGTATTCCAGCTCATGTTGTATCTCGAACTGCGGTAGATCCCTCCAATCCTCTCATCAGAATGCCCTTTATTGTGCTCGAGAAACTAGAGGGCAAAACATTTGATCAGTTCCTAAAAGGGGTATCTCCGACGGCGGAAGACTTTCGTGAAGTCCTTGCCATTACCCAGCAGTGGATCACAGCAAATGAGAAAATTCGAAATATCGGTATTTTGCTCGATGACTATCACCCTGATAACGTTTTTCTCGCTGGCCGAGCTGGTTCGGCTCCGACGGTGAAGCTCCTTGATTTCACCAGAGTGACTTTCCTTTACGGAGCAGGGAAAAGTCCATCTGAGATTCAACGAGCTATATTCTCAGCAGACCAAGATTTCGGAGAAGGAGTCACCTTCCTCGTTGCACTTTTGGAAGAACAGATGCCTCGGAATGCCCATGTGCGAGCCTTCGCTGCCGCTGCTGAGGCTCTGAGAAAGGGAGAAATGTCTTTGGCAGAATTCTCACGATCGGTTGATATACAGCTAAAACTTGCTGGGGTTGTTGGATGGGACACCGAGCCATCCCCGTAACTATCTGTATATTCTTGAAAAATCTATGAGTGCTAATTCTTTGACAGATCGGCACCCAAGCCTCTCCAAACTTCATCTTAAATAACAGCAACAGAAATTTTCTGAGAGGTCAGATGAGCAAAGACGAAGAAGTCAATGGGCCGAGAATCGCTGCTGAAATCCTCAGCCGAATGGCACCAGAAACTCAAACGCGGATCGTTGCCAACATAGAAGCATCAGCACCGGAGCTCGCGCTCAAAATCAGCGATGAGATGTTCCGCTTTGACGACATCGCGGAACTGCCCGATAGAAGTATCCAGGTCCTTGCCCAAGCAGTGAATCATCACGACCTCGTGGTTGCACTAAAAAAGGCTTTGCCAAAAACGAAAGAAAAGATCTACCAAAACATAAGCGAACGGAAGCGGAGCCTACTCACAAACGATGGCGATACAATGGCACCAGTTAAGTCGTCAGAGGTTGACTTCGCTCAACGTCGCATCATGAATACGTTGGAAGAGCTCAGGCAAGCTGGAAAGATCCGGACTGAATCTATCCAGGATGTATGGGTTTAAGCAATCTAACCCAACACCTCTTTAATCTTCTCACCAAGCGTTGACGGCGAACGGCTAATAATAACCCCTGCATCTTTCAACGCTTCGAACTTCCCTTCAGCAGTTCCCTTGCCACCACTAACGATAGCGCCTGCATGACCCATGGTACGACCAGCCGGCGCTGTTGCTCCGGCGATGAAGGAGACCACTGGCTTCTTCATATTCTCTTTGATCCAAGCAGCGGCTTCTTCCTCAGCAGAACCACCAATCTCTCCAATCATCACGACTGCATGCGTATCTGGATCAGCTTCAAACGCACTCAAACAATCAATGAAGTTGGTGCCATTCAGTGGATCACCACCAATTCCGACACAGGTCGACTGGCCGATTCCAAGCTCTGTCAGTTGAAAAACGGCTTCGTAGGTAAGAGTTCCACTTCGAGAGACGACTCCAACGTTCCCTGGTTTATGTATCTGTGCTGGCATAATGCCAAGCTTTGCCTCACCAGGAGTAATAACGCCTGGGCAGTTTGGTCCAATCAGTCGTGTCTTCCTCCCCTTCATGAAGGCATTCACCTTCAACATATCAAGAACCGGAATTCCCTCGGTTATGCAAATAACAAGGTCCAGCTCGGCCTCAACTGCCTCCATAATGGCATCTGCTGCAAACGGTGGTGGGACGTAGATAATGCTCGCATTCGCTCCAGTCTTCTCCTTCGCGTCCTGCACGGTGTCATAAAGCGGAATACCAAGATGCTCCTTTCCGCCCTTTCCGGGCCCCACGCCAGCAACCATCTGAGTTCCGTACTCGAGGCATTTTTCAGTGTGAAAACTTCCCGATTTCCCGGTCATCCCCTGGGTCATCACCTTTGTATTTTTGTTAACAAAAATGCTCATCGCTAAATCTCTCCTTCAATTCCCTCTACGTTATTGAGCAGCTTTTACTGCTTTCTGCGCAGCATCAGCCATGGTGTCTGCGGGTTGGATATTAAGCCCCGAAGCAGCCAGCATTTTTCGCCCTTCTTCAACATTTGTCCCCTGAAGCCGAACCACGAGGGGAACGCTGAGGCTTAGCTCCTTAGCGGCCTCGATAATTCCACCGGCGATGACGTCACATTTCATGATTCCACCGAAGATGTTTACGAGAATCGCTTTCACATTGCTATCACCGAGCAAAATTTTAAAAGCCTCAGTCACCGTCTCCTTACTTGCTCCCCCACCAACATCGAGGAAGTTTGCAGGCTCTCCACCAAACTCTTTAATGATATCCATGGTTCCCATGGCAAGTCCGGCTCCGTTCACCATGCAGCCGATATTTCCTTCTAGGCCCACATAGCTCAACCCGTATTTTCCGGCCCTGAGGTCGCGAGGGTCCATTTCATCATAGTCCTGATACTCGCGGAGATCCGGATGTCGAAAGAGGGCGTTGTTATCAATTGAACACTTCGCGTCAAGAAGGACGAACTCTCCTTCCTTAGTGAGAACGAGCGGATTAATCTCGAGGAGAGAGAGATCACTCTCCATAAACACGTCATACAATCCCTCGACGAGCTCAGCAAAATCCCTTGCTAAATTTGCTGGCAAACCAAGCTTGATTCCAAGCTGGAGCCCCTGAAAGTTCTGCAGCCCGACACTTGGGTCTACGAGCTGCGTAAGAATCTTCTCTGGAGACTTCTCCGCAACCACTTCAATCTCCATCCCGCCCTCGGTAGAGGCGACGATGGCGATACGCTTTGCGGCTCTATCCACTAACATCGAAAGATAGAACTCTTTATCGATGTTACATCCAGCTTCTACATAAACTTTACGAACCAACTTGCCCTGCTTTCCGGTTTGCGGAGTCACGAGCTTCATTCCGAGAATCGCCTCACCATGCTCCCTGGCCTCAGAAGAAGAGCGTGCGAGTTTTACTCCCCCGGCCTTCCCACGACCACCGGCATGAACTTGAGCCTTAACGACACAGATTCCACCACCGAGAAGATCCGCAGCTGCTTCAACTTCTCCGGGGGTATAGCAACAGTAACCCGGAAGCACCGGCAAACCGTACGTCGCAAGGAGCTCCTTTGATTGATATTCATGTAAGTTCATATTGAATTTCCTGGATGTTAAGAGTGGTCTCTCCACTCCTTGGCACAATGTTCTCGGGCATTACTATCTCTAGTGATGCGAAAGAATCGAGGCACTCAAGACAGTCACACACATGAGAGTGAACTTCAAGTGCCCTAGACGCCCGAAAACACAGTCTTTCTCGCTTAGAAATCGCTGTCAAGAAGGCTTCTCTACGCTGTACTTTTGGACCTTGTTGAAGATCGTTCGGTCTGTGATACCAAGACTCCGGGCGGCCTTAGATTTATTGCCTTTGTGTTTCCGAAGCTGCCACTGAATAAAATAGCTCTCGATATCCTTGAGAGGAAGGTTCGCGAGTTTTATCAACTCTTCCTGCGAGCACGAGGATTCACACTCTTCAAAAAAAATATCTTGCAACTCTATCCTCACTTCCGCACCCGACTTCGCTCTGTTCCGAGCAAGAGTGCTGGCTCTTTCAAGTACCACATAGAGTTGCTCTTCGTTCCCTGGCCACTCGTACTCAATGAGAGCATTCACAACTTCTTGATCCACTTCAAGCGAATCAAGCTTCCATTCTTCTTTCAGCTGCTCGAGAAAGTATCGAACTAGGGTAGCAATACTCGCTCTCCGCTCTCGTAGCGGACAACAGGAGATAAACTGCCGATCCAGATACTTTTCAAGTGCGGGGACGAGAAATTTTCTCTCAATAAGGACCTCAAGAGGGAGAGTGCTGGTGCACATCAGCCAGCAATCAATTGCTTCACTTTCGAGCCGCTCAATCAACAGCTCTTGAACTCTATAGGGACACCTACCAATTTCGTGCAAAACAAGAGTTCCTCCCGTTGCGAGCTCAATCTTCCCCGTGTGTGAACTGGTGCCAAAAAGCTCAGAATATCCGCGACGAACAGATAGACTCGAGAAATCCACAACAACGTACGGAGCCCCTTCTTCAAAGCATCGATTGTGGACAAACCGAGTAACTTCTCGACTCGCCGCCCCCTTTCCTGCCTGTATTAACAGTGGTCCTTTCTCTGGATTGAGCTTCTCTATCTCTGAAAGAAGTCGCTGCTCAAAACGCACCGACGAGGAAACCGGCAAAAGGGACGGCAGAGGAGTATTGCGTTCGCGGGCTTTCAGGTGCTGGCTTCTGCTCTGCAATGCTTCCTCAAGCGAGGAAAGAATTTCTTTCCTATCAAAGGGCTTTTGAACGAAGCTAAACGCTCCCGCCTTCATCGCCTGCACGGCATCTTTTGTGCCAGCAGAGGATACGACGATTATCGGGGTATCGGGAAAACGCTTTCTCATCTCCTCGATACAGGTAAATCCTCCGACTTTCGGCATTCTGAGATCCACAATAGCGACCTCGGTTTCAGCACTTATCTTCCTCAGAGCGTCCTCTCCATCAACAGAGGGAACAACAGCATATCCAGCCTGTGCGAGCACTCTCGATAGAAGCTCACGGCTGGTGTTATCATCCTCGGCAATCAGTATTTGTCCGCTCATAGGGTTAGGTATCGGTAGACTTGCTACGAAAATTAAGGAGATTCAGAAAATTTTTCGGGGAAAAAAGAGGTGAAGAGGCGGCGAACCGCCATTGCCGCCTCTTCACAGAAGGAGAGTGGATCTGGTCGCAGGCCACCATCCGGGAGAGGAGAAGACCTTTGCTTTACCGCACCGCGTTGCACCTATTCACACACTCCAACCCAACTCAAAGTTGGAGGCCAGCGCTAGGGAATCGCTCAAATTTCCGCCGAAATCTGAGGGTTCATCCCTTCGCGTAATAAGGATTTCGACTGAGAAAGTGCGCTCCTCCGTGACTTAGCACACCTATTAGGCAAAAACTGCCGTTATCTGCCAAGAATGGTGGGAATTCTCAACGTTCTCTAGGTACAATTATGGATTACTGCAATAAGGTCTCAATGGAATTCGCATTCGGTATCCGCCCCATTCTTTTCATCTCACTTGTCTTTGTCTCTCTTGGTGTTTCGAATGAAACATTCACACAACCCACCCTCTCCATATCCAAGCTGCAAGGAGGAAGAACACTTCGCTTTAGCCGGAGCGAATCTGAAGGATGTTCTTATACCCTCTCCAGTTCTGATAAGCGCAAAAAAGTACTTCAAGGAAAAGGGATTCTGATTGCAGAGGGCCTCCCTCAGGAATCAATCGCAACGAATCTGCCGAGGATTCGACAAGGAACAAAACAATCCTCCAACCTTTTTTTTGTTCTGACGGAACTCTGTTCAGAACTCACCACAAACTCTAAGGCAGTGGCGGTAAGGCTGAAGGGCAAAGCACGCGGGAAATCTCTTCGAAAGTTTCTCTCCAAAATCTCTAGAACTATCACCGAATCGGCCCCATCGATCCAATTAACTCGAGTCTTTTCAGATATCTCATTTAGCGCTCCGGTGGATCTCGCCCATGCTCGAGATAGCCGCCTCTTTGTCGTCGAACAGGGGGGAACTATTTCTGTTTTTGACAGTGACACGGCTTCAACAAAACGGGTATTTCTCGACCTTACTGACGTGACTGCCGCTTCAGGAGAAATGGGACTCTTCTCGATTGCATTTCATCCGAGTTATGCGAGCAATGGTTTTTTCTTCGTTCACTACACTGACAAAAATAGCTCTGAGACCGTTGTTGAACGTTACCAAGTAGACCCTTCTGATGAGAATCAAGCACTGAAAGCTAGTGCTGTAGAGTTTTTGAGGCTCTCTCAGCCGTTCGCAAATCACAACGGTGGTGAAATGGAATTTGGCCCGGATGGCTATCTCTACCTAAGCCTCGGAGACGGGGGTTCTGGAGGAGACCCTCTCGGAAATGGGCAAGATCGAACAACTCTTCTTGGTAGTATTCTGCGTATTGATGTGGATGAGACCTCTAGCGGTAAGCAGTATTCGATTCCGCCCTCCAATCCATTTTTCGAGAATACTGGCGGATTTCGCGAAGAGATCTTTGCCTATGGAGCTCGGAACATCTGGAAATTTTCGTTCGATGCCGTAACTGGAACTCTTTGGGCTGCAGATGTTGGACAGGGCTCTCGAGAGGAGGTGAACACGGTGACTAACGGTGCGAATCTCGGCTGGAACATCACCGAAGGAGATCTCTGTTTTAATCCTCCAACAGATTGTGAGATGAGCGGACTTACCGCTCCGGTGCTCGACTATGGACGAAGCGATGGAAAGAGTATTACCGGAGGATTTGTGTACCGGGGAAGTAAGATTCCAGGTCTAGTTGGGTATTATGTTTTTGCTGATTTTCTTGGAGGAGACTCGGCCGGAGGGGTCGTCTGGGCATTCCCAATAACGGATTCTTCTCCTGAAAAGCAGACGCTTGATTCCAGAAAGCTTTTTATCTCGGCGTTCGGACAAGACTTCAACAACGAGCTTTACGTTCTGACTTTCAATGACGGAGCAGTCTATAGGATAGATCCTGTAGATTAACGGAATAGCTTACAAGTTAGGCTTGAGATGTAGTCTGAACTGGGGGAGGATGCTTGTCATTGCCAGCAGCCTAAGACTCTCCCTTACCGGAGTAAGGAGTCCTCATGTTCTCAAATTTTCAAAAAATTTCTTCAGTGTTTGTTGCATTTCATCTTACTTCGTTACTTTGGGCCAGCCTTCCTACTTTTGCCGAAAGCGGGCCTTTCGGGGAGATCCAAGGAACTCTCGGGAAGATTTCGTGTACTGCATTGGATAATGCTTCGGTCAAATTGCAACTGACGAAAAATGGCAGGGCACTTTCATTAAAAAAAGCCAAAGATATACAAAGGACGAATCGAAAAATCTTAAAATTACTCCAGAAGAGGCTTGATAGCGTTAAGCTCATCACTGGAAATATTGGACGCTCAAATGGCTCTTTTCTTCGAGAGTCGGAAGAGGCCACATATGAAGATCTCAAAGCAAAACAGAGACAGAAGTTGTCGCGCATTGTGAGTCAACTCGATAAGCTCGATATCTCCAACACCGAATTTGCGCCCGAGACCCCGCTCACTGAAGTTGAGTCTGAAATTGAAGTCTTAAATGATCTCATCCAAGAGCACCGAGACCTTCTCGATGAAGCAAGTGCTGCTATTCGAAGATGCAAAGGATGCGCTGTGGATGTCATAGAGAATATTGGCAGAGCGCAATATTCAGGTAAGCGACCATTCGGTCGGACTCACGCTATTCCCGACAAGAGGAAGTCCACCGAAGTATGCTCGTGTTATACGATTTCTTTAGGGGCGACATACAAATTTTTTGCTGAGAATAACCCAAGCAATGTCAATCAGTGCAATGCACCAATCTATGCTCAGTTCGAAGAGTTGGAAAACGAAAATCGAGCTGTATCTTGGACTGTTTACTATACCTTTGCTGAGCAAGAGTTCACCAAAGCTGGGGAAGCTCCTGACTTTAACGACACTGATGATCTCGGTTTCGTTTACCAAGTTGCCTCTGGCTCCCATTGGATTCGTTTAGGCTCTAGTGGTATTGACGGCTCTGGTCCTGCTGATTGCACATCGCTCAAAGAGACTGCCCAGTCTGTCTACATGGAGCCTCTTTCTGTAGAGGTAGAAATCTGCCCTCTCGGATGACTACTCTGACCTGGCTCGAAAGAGAATTGGACAACTTTCAGAACGTGCACGTTGACCAAATTTTTCGTCTACGGTGTATAATGAAAAATTAGAAATTTTGTGGGGCGACTAAACAGCCGTGGAGAGCGTATGAATAGATTCATATTTTGCATAGCAGCAGCCCTAGCTCTTTTTAATACGTTCCCATCGCCTGTCTTGGGAGAGAAGGAATCTCAGTGGGATTACCTCAATAAATACGTCGACAATGTGTCTGAGGATGCCAGCAATCTTTTGAAAACGGAGCCTCTTAAATCACGGCTGGAGAATTTGGCGCGAACGAACTACCAAGATTTACTTACGAACATGGGAACGATGTCCCCGCTGCTTAGAGAAAATGGCATTCTTTATCTGACCGGCAACAAACCACACAGTGGAACCGATAATGCAGCAGCAGTCGTAATAGATCCCAGCCAGGATTTGGTTTTTGTTTGGTTGAAGTTGAACGATGAATCTCTGGAGTTTAAGGAGCGCGAGACTCTCCCCGAATTGCCGAGTGACGTCAAAGCCGTAATGTCAAATTGAGTATGTCTAAGAAACAGGAATACATAAGGCTCGGCCATTTCTCTCGCCAGGTCTATGACAAGGTCCATTCTCTTGAGTCTGCGTGACTAAAACCCTTAGTTTTTCTTAGCTAGATTGTGGCGGAAAGTTGCGGCGCACTATTGGAAGGCGGCGCCGCCACTGCGGCGGTAAAGTTTTTCCGTCCTCGATAGAGTTCGCCGAGCCTCCTACTAATACAAATCCTCACCATCCATTATCCCGTTCTCCAGCCGATCGGCAGTTGCGGCGAGGTAGTGAATGGTGTAGTCGAGGTCTTCGAAGGTTAGGTTATTGTACGGCATCATATGACACATGACGACGTAGGGGGTGTCTTCGATGTCGGTGAGTGCGAGGTGGCCAATTGGCTGCATGAGGTTTATTTTAAGACAGGTCTTTGGATCAATCCGGCGCATCTCTGCTACCGGGGTATTGAGATAGAGATACTTCGAGCCATCGCCGCGTTCGGTTTCGCAGAGCGCTATCCCCTGCGTGCGTCCGATTTCGCCAACTTCCAAGATTATGCGGAGACTTAAATCCCCGTCATCGGTAATCTGATAACGATTTACGATGTGTCCGCGAATTGTTTTAAATTCAAGCATCCGAATATCTCCCCGAGATTTGTTAAGCTCTAGCGAAGCCCCTCGTCGAGGAGTATCAGACCTACTGTGAAGTATCAGACATACCATACTGTGAAGTATCATACTGTGAAGTATCAGACACCATACTGTGAAGTATCAGACACTCTGTGAATTCATCGTGAGGAACGAGCTTTTGCATGCGGGGCTGTACCGGATTTCGCTGTGTGAGCGCGGTCGTAGGGTGACTAATGTAGTTGGTATGAGTGCAATGGAGAGAGAAACGTAGACGGATCCCGGTCATTTCTCGGTTCAGGATAGATTTCGCCTTAAGCAGCCTCAGCAGCGAGCATATCGTGGTGTGTCATTCGGTATCCACAGGTGAAATCGGGAGGGCGAAACATACCTGGAGGGAATGTTGCTGATTTGTTTCCTTCCACGCGATAGCTGTAAGAAGCCTTGCAGTGCGCATCCAGCATTTCAAAGTACCACTTCATCATCATCTTAGAGGTCTTTGAACAGCTACAGAGAATGCGAGGTCGAAAACTCCACCGGGAGCTGATCTTCGGATTCTTTGCTCTCGCTCCTGGTGGAATTACGAGATTCTTACGGTCTTCAAGGAAGCCTTTTCCCTGCGCTTCACGCTCTTGAACAAGTAGAGCCTCTTTCTCTCGAAGCTTCTTGGTCATGAGAGCCGCGTAATCATCCTGTGAGAGCTCCTCGTAACCCGGAAGACGAGTATATTTTAAGGTGTAGAGAGTAACGTAGTCCCTCTTATCGATATTTTTCTTCCATCTCTTATCTGAGTTATATCGGGTCCAGTCGACCACCTCGTATTCTCGCTCAATGCCGCGTACCGCATCATAGAAACAGTTGTAACCTCGGTACCTATCAATAGTTCTGCAGATTCCGTCCTGTACAGGCTGAAGTACGGTATAGAAGAACTGCTTTTCAATATCGTTATCCCGAGGGACGAACTCATTGGAGTACCGTCGCGCCCAAAGTCCCCCGCCTGGATAGGTGGGTTCGTGTCGCTTCAAGCTTCTTGTGACAGAGCCATTAAAGTCCCGAAAGAAATGGGCTCTTAAGCCAACGGGAAAATCAGCTAACTCGTGTTTGTGGGTACCCTCTATGGCAAAGGCGTAGAGGGTAATACCGTAGCGTTCTGAACACTTAGCAAGATTTCCAAGCACTTCACGCTCAAACGCTGCGTTCTGTCTAAACCACAATTCGCAGTTCCGCGTTCGTATCGTCGTGAAATTCGTCAGGTTCTCACACTCAATGCGTGGGTGGTATGGCACGGGATACACTCCTCCTTCCTTCAATAATCGAAAAGAAGGCGAATTTCGTTCCTGAAATTCAGTTGAAATGTGAGTTCACAGGTCGTCTGACACTAATTGAGGGGGCTTCGCAAAATGTGAGTTCACAGATCGTCTGACACTGATTAAGGGGGACACTGATTAAGGGACACTGATTAAGGGGGCTGTCTTCCTCCCGAAAGACGATGCCGCGGCCCATGAGATGGTTGGAGCTGCAAAGCTGTTATTGAAACAAGGCGGTCCGAGAAAAGAAGAGGAGGCTGTAGCTTTGTTTGATGCTCTAAAAGAATTCGCGACCTCCAATGGGGTAGCTTTTGTCGATTCCCCTGCTCGGCTACGACAATACTAAAAATCAATGATTCAATAAGAGAAGAGCTGTACTAGCCTCTATCTCAGTAGAAATTGGGTTTTACATCAAAAATGAGCCAGTCTGAAGCAGTTTCCGATGATCATTTGATTACAAACACTTCGTATGGGACGCTTTTTCGAGTCCGCTTTTGTATTGATCGTCTTAAGGAGATTAAAACGATGAAAAATCTGCTCTGGTTAATCGCCGTAGGGGCACTCCCCTTTATGGCTCTTCCCGAAGATGCTCATGCAATGAAGTCAAAAGTCTGCCTTCAGCCCGATGGTTCCTTAGTTGTAAAGAGAAGGTGTAATACCAATAAGGGTGAGATCACTCTTTCTCTCGGTGACATCTCTGCCTCCATACAGTCAGAAACTGGACCACAAGGTCCGAAGGGAGAAGTGGGAGCACAAGGCCTACAAGGTGCCACCGGCGCAGTCGGACCACAGGGCCCGAAAGGAGATACTGGAGACCAGGGACCTACTGGACCGCAGGGAAGTCAAGGCCCACAAGGGAATCAGGGGCCACAAGGAGTTCAGGGACCAAAAGGAGATCAAGGAGCACAGGGTATTCAGGGGCCGCAAGGAATTCAGGGCGAGCCGGGAATGAGTGGTTTTGTGGTTGTCACCAATGAGCCTTTGCCACAATCTCTCGCAAATACTGGCTCCCTCTCTCTTGTTGCCAGCTGCCCGAGTGGCAAGATCATGATCGGTGGTTCATGTAGTTGTGAGAGTGCCAGGGTGCACAGCAGTGAAAATGGACCGTTTAACACAACTGGTTGGCAGTGTACCTTTGCAAACTATTCCGGTTCCGCTTCTTCGACTGTCAATTTTACTGCAAAAGTTTTTTGCATAGACGATCCCAACCCCTAATCGAAGCGTGGAGCTGGACCAACGGGGTTCGCTCCACAGCTTAGATACCACATGCGTCTGAGATTTCTTCGAAAGTACTACGGTATAAATCCCCTTGAGGTAGCGGATTAGAAGAACGTTACAGCGGGGGCAATGGAGTTCGCAAGTTCCTGAGCATCAAAGCTTCATCACTTGAGACTCCAATCCACCGAAAAAACCAAAAACAGGTTAAAGAGGAACTCTTAAACTCCATGAAATTTGCTTCAATCTTCCTCATCATCCTCGGAGAAGCATTAGCAATATATGCGGAACTCGCGGCAGCTCAGGCTGCAAAATTGGCGGGGTCGATACAGGTTTCGACAGCATTTCCAAACATACTCATCATGAGTCTTGGAGGGGGCTGTCTGGTCTTTGGCTATATGCTCGGAGTGATTAGCTTCGGTAGTGCTTGGACCATTGCTGTAATTTCTATCATTGCAATTCTCATTATTGAACCTCCTCTAGTCTATTTTTTATTTCAAACGACTCCAGGACGAGGGGAAATAGTTGGGTTTGCTTGTGGCTTAATTGGAATATTAGCAACCCTCCTTGTAAGAGGTTAACGCTGTTAGGGTAGCTTCAGCGCTCTTCGAGATTGTCCCAAATCCCGTTGAAATTATGAATTGAAGGTGGGTTCCACCCCCGAGATAATCGGGGGGCTGATTGAAAAAGGAGAACCCACATGAAGAAGAAATCAGAGAACGTATCCTTGGATCAAGGGAAAATCGTAAGCGTATTTAAGAGCCTGGATTCAAAGGGGATTCAGGGAGTGATGGAGGAGCAAGCAAAGCGAGCTGCGCTTGCTTTTGGCTTAGAATTGCTTGAGCTGGATACCCTGGAGCTTTGCGGAGAGCGCTACAAGCACGGAGGACGAACGTACTGGCGTTACGGAAGCGAAGAAACCTCTGTGATGGTTGGAGGTGCTCGTCATCGTGTACGTCGTCCACGGGTACGAGGAGAGGATGGAGAAGCAGAGCTTCCAAGCCTCTCAAAGCTCCGCGACCAGGATCTTCTCGATGAAGAGATGAAAGAGAAAATGCTGCTTGGAGTGAGCACTCGTAATTACTCAGAAGCTATTGAGGGATACAAGGGAAAATTCGGAGATTCAAAGAGCAGCGTCTCTCGTGCCTTTGAACGAGCGAGTAAGAAGGATCTGGATGCTATCAACCACGCTGATTTAAGCGATTATTCCTTTGTCGGACTGGTCCTTGATGGACTCGAGATCAAAGGAAGAACAATCGTTGCCGCTGTAGGAGTGACTCACGAACTTGAGAAAATCCCCGTAGGGCTTATCGAAGGGAGCAGTGAGAACTCAACGGTAGTTACCGACTTACTTCAGAATCTTCTTGAGCGAGGCTTCACACTTCACTGCCAGAGGCTGCTGTGTGTTGTTGATGGCTCAAAAGCGCTCAGCAAAGCATTGAAAAGTGTATTCGGTGATGCTGTGCTCATACAGAGGTGTTGGCTCCATAAGCTCAGAAACCTTGAAGGATACCTCCCACAAGAGAAACACCAGGAGCTTCATCTCCGAATGAACCGGATGATGAACCTTGACCGATACAAAGAGGCAAAAGAAGAGCTCAGAAAGCTTCGTGACTGGCTCATGCAAACAAGCGAGCAAGCCGCTAATTCTCTCGATGAAGCCGGGGAAGAACTTCTCACCCTTCACAAACTTGGTATTCCTGTGGCACTGCGAAAGAGTCTCGATTCAACTAACATGATTGAATCGCTTTTTTCAGTAGTCCGACAAAAGCTTCACAACGTGAAGAACTGGAACTCTCGGAATCCAAGCAGGAAAATGCAGTGGATCGCTTCAGCGATTCTTCATCACAGAAAGCGAATGAGGAAGCTCAGAGGGGTGAAGCATTGTGACCTACTTATCCGCGCTCTCGGGGTAAAAGTTGACGAACAAAAGATTTCGGCTTAAACACATGGATACCCACCTTCAAATTTCAACGGAATATGGGGCAACCTCGCGCTCTTCTGCGCAATTTTCTTAGTTACCCCTCCCTCCTCATCTCACCATCATTCCCGCGAACTTTTCTCGGCATAGAATTTGCTTTGCTCTGAGAGGTGTTTTAGTGGGAGGCCTCTACATGAGATTTCGATTCTCGCGGTATTTTTTCGCGCTCTTTGGAATAGCTTTCACAACTGGACTGGCTTCTCATTCGCTGTACGCGCAATCAAACATCCAAAACATTTACGTCTCCCCTAGTGGTCAAGGGGCTCGGACCGGAAACGAACAAAACGCCTTTAGTTTCGAGCAGGCTCTAAATCATATGCGAGCGAACTCAGAACGATTCGTCTCTTACCATCTCTTGCCTGGAAATTATGGCGATAGGGATATTGCGCTCGCCGGATCACAAAGTGGCGGCAACAGAGCTTGGAAAACCTTTGTTGGAGATAATGCTAGCTTCGGCAAACTCCAACTTCTTCGAGCTCCAGGATCTCCCATCGGGACAAAGGGACTTCTCGGTTTTCATCGGGTAAATATTCGAGAGGCCATTGTTGAGCTCAATCAGG
>JAGRAT010000449.1 GCA_020434495.1 Bdellovibrionales bacterium
AATTTCAAGACAACGCAAATGTATCTGACGAACCTACAAGTGTTCAGAGGAATTGAAACCATTGGGGGTGACTCGATAACACTGTGCGCTGGGTACTTCACGGGATAACTTTTGAGCGATTCATACTTGATTCTATGCGAACTCGATCCCGTAGTAGGTCGAGCGAGAGAAGGAGACGAAAATGAGATTTGTGGTGAGTCTGAGAATTACTGATTTTGTTTGTATGAAATCGATTGTTTCATCACTCGGTGTTTTGGTGATTATTTCGCTCTTTTCTTTTGGATTGTTGTCTGCAGAGGAGGGAGCAGATTTTGCTGCCGGGTCGGATGTTAAGGCGGAGGTTCAAGATGGTGCTAGCGCAAATATCGATGATCTCAGTGCAGAGGCTACTTTTAGTTCGAATATGGAGCAGCCCAATTGTCGACAAGTTGCGGATGGTGATGGCGGGCTTTCTTGTAAAGTCTTAAATCCTTGTCCGGTAGGGATGGCCTGCAACCTATGGCCTTTTTGGACGATAGGCTGTTCTTGCCAGATTAAAAGCCCTCCCTCGGCTGCTCAGTGTTTTGGCGCTGGAGATCAATGTGGAGGTACGAGTTGTTCTGATCCTCTCCCAAGTGGAGTAGATCCATCGTTGCACACCGCCGCCCTTTCGAGGCGTTTTGGGGGTAAATTGATTCGTTACTCTTCCCGTTCTCGAAAGGTCGGTGCTACCTGTGACCCAGCTACCCCGTATACCTTCAAGGCTTGTACCTGTGTGCCGATTGGGATGCGTCCTAGGCCGGATGAGTACTTTACTGTTCCTTCCCATTTGGTGAACGATTGAAGCGAGTAATTAAACGTTGACCGGTGACGGGGATGAGAATTTTCCAGAGCTCTTCGTGACTATTGGAAAAGTAGGTAGACATGAAGTTTAATTGCAGTTTCAGTGAGTTGAGTCGCGTTATGAAATTATTTTTCTCAATTTTGGTGATATTGTTTTTCTCGTCCAGCGTATTTTCTCAGGAGCAAGACTTTGTGCCTTCTTCAAGAAAAGGGCTTCCTGATCGCGCACGGGGTCAGTCTTCGGAAGAACCAAAAGGGCACTTCTCCACGGTTCGTTTTGTTAACAGGAAGGACGATACTCTTCTTATGGTGACGAGTCAGGACGGAGATACGCTCCCCTTCCAACGAGAAGTTTATTCCCTCTGTGATTTGGTGGAGCAAGATTATGAGCCTCTGGTCAGTGAGGGGGTGAGTAGTGAGAATGAGGAGATCCAGCAGTACTATAGTGAGTTGGTGAGGACTTTTCGCGGTTTGAATGTTCAGGAAGCCTGCAGTGATGAGATCGCGGAATTAAGTTCTCCAAATGGTTTTGACACGCCGGAGTTGGTTGTCCCTTCACTTGGTGAAAAAGAACTTGAAGCTCTCATTTTCGCGGATCCTTGTAACGGTCATTGGTGGTGTTCGGGAGAGTGTCAGTACAATGGTGCCAACGGCACCTGTCAGCGGAAGGATTTCTTTGGTTGTGGATGCTCGTTAATTCCTAAACCTGACCTCGGAGGCTCTATCGTCTCCAATGATTGCCCCAGCGGCTCTGTCCGTGATGATCAAGCCTGTGGCGGCACCTGTCGGGTTCAAAGTTATGCGGGTGGGCCGATAGTTTCGGTAACTTGTATTCACAAAAATAAAGTCAAAAGTGGCATCTGTAGTTGCGTGTAATCAAGGACTTTATCGGTGTTATTGTCGTAGCCGAATTTTCTACTCAACACATAGTCAGGAGGGAGTGCGCAGCGCTTTACAAATTAATTACCACGGGGGCATTCCCCAGCTTGTAGCCAACGTCACAAGTCGATGCGTTTACGAATAGGGTTCCTGCCTTGGTAAACTGTCCATAGCCTTCATGAATATGCCCAAATATATGGAGGGTCGGATCAATGAGAAGGACTCGGTCAAGCAGCCCATCTAACCCGGCATTGCTTCCTTTTCCAGTTCGGTCGAGCACTCCTTTAGGGGGAGCGTGAGTCAATAATACGTCCGTATCAAGAGGAATCGCCTGAAGTTTCTGCTGGATGTCGGCAGCGGACTCAAGGGAGAAGGCCCAGCCGTCATTGTGCCAAGGCATGCCGTAAAATTTTATCCCTTCGATGACAACGTCACTGTCCTGTAGGTAGTGGCAATTAGAGAGAATGCGAGCTGCTTTAGCGAAATCAGCTTGCAATTCATCGTCGTGATTGCCAGCGATTACTATCTTGTATCGATGTGGTTGCTTCCCAACCCAATCATTAAATTCTTCAAGTTGCGCTAATGACCCATACCCAGTTAAGTCCCCAGTGTGGATCAAAAGGTCTCCATCTGGCACAGCCAGTTGATCTAAATCGGCACTGCTGTGGGTATCGCTGACGCATACTAAGCGCATACTACGGGTCCATTTTCGGCATTTTCGTTGTAAAAAAGTAACATGTCCGTCTGAGATACTCGAATACCAAGTTGTTAAGTAGTTAAAGGCGATTACTTACTCTTCAATAGTTGGTTATTCTTCGGTAAGGATTAGGCTCTTATGAACACTATGCGCTGATTTTTAGTCGCAATAGTCATCTAATGGCTACCCAAGAGAAGCTACAGGACGCCTATGCTTCGATAAGGATTTCAATGGCTTAGAGTGGTACTAGAATCCCTTGAGTGGTCCCCCTTGAGTGGTCCAGAGTTCGGAAGATGGATGCGATACTTGTCTTGCGCCAAGTAGGGCTCCATTTATGCTCCCCTGGGTGGCAACATCCCCGGTGAGTAATACTCCCGGTGGAAGTTCGTGGTCGGCTGCTCGGAGTAAATTTGAGGGCAGTGAGAAGGGGATCTCAT
>JAGRAT010000450.1 GCA_020434495.1 Bdellovibrionales bacterium
AGACGCTGGGCTCACCCGCTTGCAGTGCTGGGGGGAAATGCGCTTGCCGTGTATCTCCTGGTGAACCTGTTGCGAAAATGGATTTTCGGCACGTGGACGATTGAGACCGACGGCGTACGGCAGACGTTTGCGAAGGCTGCTGAAGCAGCTGTGGCCGGCCTATGGGGCGCCGAGTACGCTCAACTTGCCCATGTCGCATTCGAGCTTGGGGTGGGATTGGTTATTGCCTATTACCTCTGGTTCAAGCGGCTCCACATTCGGCTGTAGCGTTCGCCCTGAACGTGCGCGTGCACCTGAATGTCGCCGGTTCCCGAATACCCGCTAAAGTTCGTTCGTGATGAGCCTTCTGGGACAGAAACTAGTATCGACAATATTAACTAAGCGAATACCAAGTCCCACGTCCCGCTCCATGTCGCACTAACTGTTGACGGCCGGTTAGCTTCTTTAGGTGGTCCTTGACCGTGTTTCGACTGACACCGGTCAGCTCTGCAACTTCGCTCACGGTCACCCGACCATGCTGCTTTACATAATCCAGAATGGTAATCGAAAGTTCGGGAAGATTTGACAGCAGCTTTTCTTCCCGATTCATCTTTGTTTCCAAGCGCCGCTTTTGTTGTTGCAGGGATTGTAAGAAATAGAGAATCCAAGGGTTCCAGTTGGGGGAATCTGAGCGGAGCGTGCCTTGTGTCATTCGTAGCGCACGAAAATAACTCTCCTTGGTTTGCTCCACTACACTCTCAAGCGAACTATACGGTACGTAATAATACCCGCTTTTTAGAAGAAGTAGCGTCGTGAGAATTCGAGAAAGCCTGCCGTTGCCATCTTGAAAAGGATGAATTTCAAGAAACACGACGATGAAAACAGCTATCACCAACAGTGGATGAAGATTCCTTCGCTTTAAGCAGGCGGCTGTCCATGAGACAAGCTCCGTCATCAACCGTGGTGTGTCAAAGGGTGTCGCCGTGGCAAACACAATTCCCTTGCTTTTTCCATCCGCGCCAAAAGCCTCAACGTGATTTGGGTTCTTTTTATATTCTCCACGATGGCGTGAGTCTTTACTCGAATACTTCAGCAAATCTCGGTGCAACTGCTTAATGTGGTTTTCGGTAAGCGCCAGATTCTCCCAGCTCTGAAACACTAATTCCATCACTTCGGCGTAGCCGACAACTTCTTCTTCGTCTCTACTTGCAAACGACGAAATATCTAGATTTCGCAGCAGAAACTCGACTTCGCGATCACTTAGCTGTGCCCCTTCGATTCGGGTGGACGATCCTATGCTTTCAATCGTCGCCACCCGCCGAAGTGCGGACAATCTCTCAGGGGCGATTCGACCAATAGCACTCCACGCCCCCTTAAACTCATCAATCTCTGCGACGAGGTTCAGCAGCTCCGCGGACAGCGTTAAGGTCGAAATGTTTAGCGTCTCATCCATTCATCCATCCAATTCCATCCGTTAAAGGTAAAACAAGATTATCCACTTGTCCATCCATTTTTATCCAAATACTAATCTTGCGTATTGAGGCTGAGTTCCTACCAGCCCTCGGGTGAACGCTCTCTATGGCTGGACTATGACTACCATTGAACCGACCTGCGGCAATAGTTCTGTAATTCTAAGTAGTTACTACGTATCAAGATCGCCATTACTGGAAGAACGCCAGCACAAGTTTCCTTTCCATCCAAAATAACTCAGATAACCCCATTTCACAGACACTTGGAAAACACTCAGGAACCTAACTCCCAGAGAAACTTAACTGCTTCAATGTATCCCGAGATCAGCCTCATACAGCTACTCGGACAAGCGTCGGCGAAAGAATCTCCTCCACCACGCTAGGCGCAATGCCCACAAGAAATCCGCGTTTCCCACCGTTGATAAAAATCTTCTCACTTTCTAAAACGGTCTTTTCGAGAAAGACCGGCAATGGATTCTTCATTCCAAATGGGGAAGTGCCTCCAACGATATAGCCAGTATGTTTCGTTACGGTCTGTGGGGCGCAGGGGATAAATCTTTTCACATTGAGAAATCGGGATAATTCCTTGGTCGAAATTTCCTTATCTCCATGCATGAGAACGACAACAGGTGACCTACTTTCGTCCTCCATCACCACAGTTTTAATGATGTCATGCTCATCCAACTCTAACTGCTCCGAAGCGACCCTCGTCCCCCCATGCTCAACGTAGTCGTAGAGATGAACTGTAAATGATACATCAGCGTCTTTAAGAACCCTGACGGCTTGAGTTGATGGATAACGAGCTTTTTTCATTCTTCGCCTTCCGCACCATAGGTCTGATGTAAATGCTCCCTGAGCGCCCGGCACTAGCTTGCTTTTCCCTATCAGCTTACCTAGTATTTAACTTCTGCAATTGTAACCGCCCAGAACCCCGGAACCGGTTCCAGGTCATTTTCCAAAATACGACGACAATACCGTTAACTTGAACACAGATACGTTTTGCCTCGATACCAAGAACTTAAGTTGTAAAACTTCACACAATTTTTCTCTTCAAACTACGATTACTGTTCAGAGAGCAGATCACTGGTCTGTATACAAATCGTAAACTAGGAGAAAGAAGATCGTGTTTTCATCTAAACATCTGATAACGGCAAGCAAGCTACAGAGAAACTTCAGCGAGATTGCAAATCGTCTTGAAGAACAGCCTCAAGCCCTATTAATAGTTCAAAAATCAAAGAATCCTCTTGTCTTAGTAAATGCCGATATCTACGAGAATCTTGTTGAGAGAGTATATGGAATGCTGTCAGCCAACTCTGATCATGAATGGACTTGAGGAAGAATATCGTCGATTTGAAATCGAGAATTCTACGTTAGCATTAACAA
>JAGRAT010000451.1 GCA_020434495.1 Bdellovibrionales bacterium
CTGATAAAAGGAGTCTCTTTCTCGATCTCTCTCAAAGCGGAAGGGAAGCAAAAGAGATCCTCGATAAAGTATGGATGGGCTTTACGGAGCAAGCGCTCGGCAATTTTTCTCGAGAGGAAGCAGCAAGGGTGAACGCCCTCATGGCTCGCTTCGTTGGTGTGCAACAGAAGAAGATCCATTATGTCCTTCAAGAGCGACTCACTTCTCGCCCCCTTGAATCCGAAGAACTCCAAAGTGCTCGAGCATTTTTAACTCTAGAGATTGTCCGGACGAATCGCCTCTTGCAAATGAGTGACCAGTTGCTATCGGCAGATAGCCGGATTGTTGGGTTGTACAGAGAAGAGGACTTAGTCGGTGTGCTAGAGTTTCAAAATCATGAGTCTCCTCGACTCATAAATGCTGCGGTAATTGCTGACCAAAATATCAAAGATATCTGGATACGTTTTCTTTTATCATCCATTACGGAATGCATCACGGAATCTGGATCTTCCACATTGCTTGTTGCTCATTCCAGTGGGCTGGCGCCACTTTTCTCGAGAATGAGCTTCGGTGAGAAAGTAGAGGGGGGAATTCTCGTTCTCCGCGAGGAGATTGAAGATAGAGTGTCGCGTCAGCTGAGTTCTGCAAACTGAGCGAGAGCGTTCTCAAGGGAAACAATCTCTTCTACCTGAAGTTTTGGTCTGATCAGTCCCAAGTCAGAGAGGTAGTTGTACAAGTCTCTACCAGTATCTATCCGGGTGATGAATTCTCTATTCGCTTCGCGCCACTCAGCGTATTCAGGACGTTCAAGATATTTGTGTGATGCCGTGTTCTCGCTACATCCGGAAATCAGCCCAACCCTGGATTTTGACCCCACCGCATACTCTATCTCTGCACCTACTGTCCCTCCGCCGGCGGCGACAAGGGTTCCAAATCTGAGGGCTTGGCCATTCTCTTCGTCTTCCGCACCCTGACCATGAAGTTTTTCTGCTTCCTGAGCAGCAGCCTCTATAAGAAAATAGGTCATAATGAATTCCTGATACCAAACTGGAGGAGTAGATATCCCAGTTCGCCTTTCATACTCTGCTAGCCAGGGGGCTTTTTCTTCGGCGCTATCACGGGTGATAAATCGGACCCGATAAGGAACCTCTGCGTCCTCAAAGGTAGCGAAAAAACCACGTTCGACCTCTCCTGTTTCCTTATCAACCCAGTCTTCTGAACCAATTTGTATCGCGGATTTTTCTCCCGCTAGCGTCCCATGAAATAGGGTCGGGTTTTGCACCTCTCGGACCTTGTTCGCTGCCAAGCTCACCACTCCTAGTGGGCGAATACCAGGGTGTTGTTTGATCAGTGTTTGCGCGGTTCGGTCAATCCCACGTCTCCGAGTTGAATAGACATCTGCACCGTTAACCACCTTTCTGTTCATCATAGTGGTTGCTCCCCAGCTAAGGGTTCCGCAGAGTACTTCCCCGTTTTCATCGAGGATGTTTTGTAGATCATCAAACAAGCGAGTGAGACGAAGCTCGTCAGCTTTAACCATACTTCCCGAAGGGCCAGTAAGACGGAGGAAGGGTGCATCCTCAACCGATAGGATTCGTTGTATCGCTTGAGCGATCGTGAGTCCTCCATGTGCAGTGCTCAAGCTTGGCACTTGAGCGCTCAATCGAGCACTTTCTTCCGCCCATCGTTGTAACAGCTCGGATTTAGCTTCTTTAGAGAGCTCTTGGTGTGCTGCTCTTAAGTCTGCGCGTACCGGGGCCAAGGCAGGAGTCCCGTGATAAGTTCCTACCTCATCCCTTCCAAAGATATCGAGTGCGAACCCAAACTTCATTATGGTTCCCAAGCTCGGAACATTATCGGGATGGAGCTCTCCAATGGCGTGATCGGTGTCGGTAGACAAATTCAGGTCACCAAAGACTGCTCCAAAAAGATATGGGAGGACTTCACTCCCGCGCACCTCTGGCCGCTTGGCATAGAGATCGACTACTGTAAGATTTGCTCCCGAGTACAACCCAGCCAAACGATTTGCGTCCGGAGGCAGTTTGCTCCCTGGGGGGTAGTAGATTGAGAAAGCTTGAACCGCTTCTCCTGGGGGGCAGTTCCTGTCTTCGACAATAGCGATTTTCCCTCCCGCATCAAGAATCGCTCGGAGCTTTTCTATCGTATACTGTTCGGAAACAAGACCGTGCGCTCGAATCTCCTCACTCGCTCCATCGTTCTCACTTTTTGCTATGGCTACCCTCTCTTGGTGTCCTAGCGCGATAGCTGAAATTTGCCGGACTGCTTCGATGTCCCAGTCCTTGGCCTCGAGAATTGATAATGATTTCGCTCGGTCTGTTTTGCCAGTAAGCCTATCACTTAAATGTTCTTGTGATCCTTTGAAGTAATCCGCAATTGTCGCTGTGAAATGCCGTAGAGCAATCTGCAAATCGTGATGGCTGCTATCTATTCCGATAGTAGTTCCAAAGAGAGCGTCTTTCTTCCTCGTTGCTTCTCCTGTTTTTTCAATGAGCCAGCTGAGGTTTCGAACCGAATGTTTTGCCAGTGCCTCAGGAGAGCACACGGTAAACTCTGCTGTCGAAATCGACGAAGGAAAGTTGACCAAGGACGCATTCATGCTGTCGAGTGGAATGATTCGCCCCGCAATCATGTGCACCGCAAACTGCCCAAAACTCCTACGTAGCTTATCTGCTGATAGGTGCACCTGTTGGAGCCGCTCCAAGTGCTCTTGAGAGGCTGCAAGCATCTCCCCCTCTTTTGGCTTTAATTGCTTGCCCGCAATCTCTGAAAGCATCGCGCTACGTATCTCGTCTTCAACTTGTTGCAAGTATTCTTCGAAGCGAACGA
>JAGRAT010000452.1 GCA_020434495.1 Bdellovibrionales bacterium
CCCTTGTCTGAGTAGTCTTCTCAAGGAAATCGATAAAATTCACGGCAATCCGCACATCAGGGTGCAATAAGAACTCTTCTTTTCACATGTTTCTCCACTGCTACCGAGGAGCCGTCACTGTTGGAAAAGAATTCAGAGTCGTCCTTCTGAGCAAAGAGTCCACCGATATTGAGGGCTCCCAAGCCTAAGCTTCGAACGAGTTCAGGAGCAAACATGGCAATATTCGGAAGGGGGAGGTTTAAGCTTCCTGTTACTGGCAGTGGTACCGGAATCTGCAGAACTTCAATACCAATCACGAGATCTAACGCTTCATCAAACCCAATAGATCCATTGAAGGTAAGGGTCGGCAAAACATTGCCGTCAAACTTTGTGTCTCGAATTTGAATCCCATCTGAATTCGTGAATAGGCGAACTTGTGCCGAATCAAAGACAATACGTCCGGCGTCCTTGAGCGATGAATTGGCAGCAGAGACGATATCGGTAACGCTCTTCGGGAGCACAAGACGTCCGATTCTTCCAACAGTTTGATCGAGCACTTCAATAGGCAAAAAGAGGAGGTTTACTGGAGGAGTTTCATGGAGATAGGCCGGAACCGCGAGTTTTTGCAATTTCACACGAGTATCGACCTGCAGACTTTCTGGTGCAGATGTCGATGAAGTACTTCCGCTAGCAGCAGTTATCGTCAGACGTTGAACTCTCCCGCTTACTTCTGTACCGAGTTCGGGTTCGAAAGTTGCAATGAGTGGAGTCAGCTCAATCCCTTCTCCGTTTATCCTCGCATAAAACCTCTTTTCGGAATTATTAGGATTCAGTCGAGCGGCGATCGAGATCGGTGAGTTATTCAACAAAAGTGAGGTGTCGGAAAGTTCTGCCGATCCATCTTGAAGGCGGAGAGAGGATCGGAAGTTTTGGAGCTGTACTTCTTTGTAATTGAGCGAGTTCACCTTTGCGGTAATTGAGCCATCCAGAGGGATATTCATAGTGAGAAACTCTGGCGGAGCGGATGATTCACGGGGCGGCTGGTCGTTCGCCCCAGAAATGTCGGAGCGCTCCGAGTCCGTGGGAAAATAGCTAGCTACCGCTGTGGCGTCGAGACTGTCGCTGGAGATAGTAAAATCTATACGAGGACGTTTGCCTTCACCAATGTATTCACCCTCTATCTTGATATCTCCTATTGCCCGGTCTCCTTCCAAAGCTTGAAGGGCCAAAGGGGAAAACTTTGTCGAATCGCCTTTTTGAGTGAGGTCAGTTTGAAGTGCAAAGGTGAGTTTTCGTAAGTCTCTGGTCGGCGTTTGAGGAATCTCGAGATTTTGCACAGTAAGATTTGCTTTTAACTGAAAGTCTTTAGATGAGGCAAAATGAGTGCTTAGGTGACCTGAGAAATTTCCGCTCGAGGCGAAATCTTTTGTTGCCGGGAACAGGTCAAGAAATTCATCACGCATGTTCTCCAATTCAAGTTTTGCTTGAATTCCTTTTCCGGAATAGGGAACAGTGCCTTGTCCACTGAGCGAGAGAAGTTGTTGCTCGTCTCGGTTGAGGCACTGTACGCTAAGCCGAAGTATCTCTATCCCTGAAGTGTCTAGCTGCATCTTGGCATTCAACCGCAGCGATTGTGAGAGGAGTTCCGTTTCTAAAATCTTGCCTTCTAGACCGGTCACGAAAAGGGAGGATTCTATCCCAACTGTTTCCCTGTCTCCTCGGAGTGTAATCTTTGAGGTCAGGGAAACCTCTGCAGCAGAGGGAAGTAGGGACGACTCGCCCTCTGTTCGATACCGAAACTTGACCGATAGGGGACCGCCATCTTCAGTTTTGAAATCCGTAACCTCAATTGCAATTTCATCTAGGCGTATTACTGTTGGATAGTTTTCTCCAAATCGTGAACCAGAAACCCGGATGTTCACATTTTTCAGTGAAAGCTTGTCAACGAGGAGAGGGGAGAGCATCGGAGGATATAAGGCTTTTGCTTCTTCAGCGCTCTTTGGCCTTGGCCGCTCAGCATCGCTTTCCCCCATATTTCCTAGGAATGCATCGAGAGTAATGTTTGCGTTTTCTATTGAGATCTCCGCGAGCTCTGCTTCCCCGGAAAAAAATGAGAGAGGCCGATAGTGAAGAACGACCTTTGCGATGGAATTGTCGTTTCCGGCTCGATCAAGAAAATGGACGTTTGTAAGTTCTATCCCTTTGCTAAGTCGTACTCTGAAATTTTCGACACTTACTGTACCACCTAACGAGCGGTTTAGTCTCGGGAGAAGGAAGGTCTGATAGGTCCAATCGCTCTGCAAGAGAAAGAAGATCGTGATCAATGAGCAAGTGGCGATGAGTGCTATCCAAATAACACAAGCCCGAATGATCCGAAATGCACTCTTCGCCATGAACAGCTTCCTTCATTCTGCTACAGCAAGAATCCGCCGAGGATATCACCGACAAAATAGGCGAGTAGTGCTGCCATCCCGCCAACGAAAAATGTTTCAAGGGCACTCCTCATTACGGGGAGGTTGAGAATAATACCGCGCAACGTACCCGTAGCAAGAAATACTATGGAAGTAAGAAGAGCGCTGTAGAGGAATATCTCTGAACTTCTGATATCGGTAAACAGCCCGAGGAGGAGGGGGAGTAGCGGAGCGACTCCTGCAGCAATAAATGCCGCGAATGTGAGTAGCGCTGAACGCATCGGAGCAATGCTCGACAGTTGCAGTCCCCATTCTTCCGTGAGCATGGTATTGACCCAGAGCTTCTTGTTCTTAGAAATTGTGTCGACAATCTGCTCAAGAAGTTCCCCGGAGAACCCTTTACGGATATAGATCTGTCGAATCTCT
>JAGRAT010000453.1 GCA_020434495.1 Bdellovibrionales bacterium
AGGCGGTGCGTTTCTTCCTTTGCAAGACGAAGTATTCCCGGACCGTTTTCATTTTGGACGTATCTTTTACAACCAGGCCCGATTAAGTGCGGCGCGAATTCCACAAATTGCTTGCGTCATGGGATCCTGCACGGCCGGAGGAGCTTACGTCCCGGCTATGTCTGACCAGGTGATCATGGTTGAGGAACAAGGAACCATCTTCCTTGGCGGCCCACCCCTAGTCAAAGCCGCAACAGGAGAAGATGTCAGTGCAGAAGAACTCGGCGGTGCGGAGGTTCATGGATCAATAAGTGGCGTCTCTGATTACTCCGCGAAGGACGACTATCAAGCGCTCAAGAAAGTTCGAGAACTCATTACTCACTTTGAACCGGAATCAACATGGGAGGTACGAGGAAATGCCTCTCCCCCAATGCACTCTCCGGAAAATTTACCGAACATAATTCCTACAGATCGAAAAAAACCTTTTCCAATGAGAGAGGTGCTAAACCATATCCTTGATTATGGAACGGTGAGTGAGTTTAAGCCTCAATTTGGCAAAACCTTAATTACATCATTTGCTCGTATAGAAGGATATCCAGTTGGAGTCATCGCAAACGACGGCATCCTCTTCTCTGAGAGCGCGCAAAAGGGGGCACACTTTATCGAGCTCTGTTGTCAACGAAACATCCCCCTCCTTTTCATGCAGAACATCGTTGGGTTCATGGTTGGAAAAGAGTATGAACACGGTGGCATTGCAAAGCACGGAGCAAAACTCGTTCATGCCGTTGCAAATGCTGCAGTGCCCAAGCTAACAGTTGTTACTGGTGGTTCATTTGGAGCTGGAAACTACGCCATGTGTGGGCGAGCGTACGATCCTCGCCTCCTCTTCCTCTGGCCAAACGCGCAAACTTCAGTGATGGGACCAGAGCAAGCGGCAACGGTGTTGACCCAGGTAAAAAGAGATTCTCTTTCGAAAAAAGGCCAGGCGGTTAACGAACAAGAATTGCAGCAGTACTCTGCCGGAATACTCTCTCAGTATGAGGCTCAAGCTGACGCCTACTATTCAACTGCTCGGCTTTGGGACGATGGTGTAATTTTACCGCAACAGACTCGAAGAGTATTGAGTCTAGCGCTTGGAGTAGTGACCCGTCACATTCCGGAAGCAACTCAGTTTGGTGTCTTTAGAATGTAAGAATTTTGAATAGTATTTTGCTTCCTTCGGATTGCGATGAAGAGTGAGGGAAACCTTAGATGGCGCTGAATATTCTGAATAAAATCCTGATCGCTAACCGCGGAGAGATAGCAGCACGGATTGCTCGTACCCTGCATGCTCTTGGAAAAACCAGTGTCGGACTCGCTGCTCGATCAGATCGCGCAGCTTATCACTCAAAGAGCGTTGATGAATTCCATTGGGTTGATGAAGAAGTGCCCTCGCAGGCATTCCTCAATCCCGAAACGATCATCGCAGCCGCCAAGAAAACCGGAGCAGACGCAGTTCACCCTGGATACGGATTTCTATCGGAGTCACCAATTCTCGCTGAAGCGTGCAATAGGGCCGGAATTGTCTTTATCGGCCCCTCTAAGGAAGCGCTCGTACTGTTTGGGGACAAGGCTGCCACAAAAGAGAGAGCTCACTCTCTTGGTCTCCCTGTGGTGTCCACCACCACTCTGAACATGAAGGACGAGGATGCTTCTCAAACCATTATCCACCTTCAACAAGAAGGCGCATTCCCCCTTCTTGTTAAAGCTCGAGCTGGTGGCGGCGGAAGAGGGATGCGGCTGGTATCAAGGGCAGAGCTGCTCACAAGTGAATGTGAATCCGCTTCACGCGAAGCAGAGAAATTTTTCGGAGACGGCACACTCCTCATTGAACCCTACCTAGAGTGCATTAAACATATCGAGATACAGATCGTTGGAGACTCAACAGGAAAGGTCGCTCATCTTTTCGAAAGAGAGTGCTCCGCCCAACGGAGCTATCAAAAAATCCTTGAAGAAGCCCCGTCCTGTGGTATTTCCGTTGAGCTAAAAGAGAGGCTCTACAAAGATGCCATTACTCTTTGTGAAGGAGTTCCCTACCAAGGGCTTGCAACCGTTGAGTTTCTGGTAACACCGGATGAGCAGCATTACTTTACAGAAGTAAACCCAAGGCTTCAGGTCGAACACCCGGTAACGGAAGAGATCCTCGGTATCGATCTCGTTGCCCTTCAACTCCATGTTGCGGAGAATCGGGCGTTAGATGACTTTCTCCCAGAGCTTTCGGGACTTTCCCCAAAGGGTCATGCCATTCAAGCGAGGATAAACGCGGAGAGCAGCTACGATTTTTCTCCAGATGTTGGAACGCTCATTGCCGTTGATGTTCCGCGCCAAAAAGATCTCCGTATTGAAAGCGTAATCTCCGCAAGAGATGAGGTCACCACTGATTTTGACTCCCTCATCATGAAGCTTATCCGTCACGGGGATACGAGAGCACAAGTTTCAAGAGACCTTTCAGAGGATCTCTCAAACACAAATATCATCGGGGTAGAAACGAATATCTCTTTTCTTCGAAGAGTATTAGAAGCAAGCGAATGGAGCGAGGCCACATACACAACGACTCTGACTGATGCTCTTCGGAGAAATCAGCCTTCGCTAAGGGAGATCTGCACCAATCATGCTCTCGGAGGATTTTTTTCCAAACTTCACCCTGGAGAGAAGCTCGCACTCGCTGAGGTGGGAGTAAATGCCCCCCTTACCTCTTGGGATACCTTTGATTCATTTCGAGTTGCTGGAAGAGAGCAGCACATCATCTGCGCTCAAAGCAAAGGAGAAGAGTTGAAGTTTCTGTTG
>JAGRAT010000454.1 GCA_020434495.1 Bdellovibrionales bacterium
GTGTCCGCGACTGGCTCCATATCTCTTGAAGGCAGCGCAACGGCATCCTTTTCGGTCAAGTCGACTGAGAACTCTTCAGCACTGGCACAAAGCGCAAACCCCGACAACGCGAGACACGAACAGGAGAGTCGAATAAGAATTTTTCTTAGCAAAAAGCTTTGCTGCTTAAGACTGTTCATCTCCACTTCTCCCGTAAAAAACTGAAGCAAAACCGTGGGGGTTAAGGATAAGATAGGGTTAGAGCCCATTCGATTCGTAATACTTATCCATTCACCTAAAAAGGGCTGCAAAAAGAACGCCAATTCCAATAGATAAAACTTAGGCACGAGGTTATCGCAAATTACCTTGCAGGGAACCAAATCATGCCTTTACCAAGGCTTAGCTAGCTTACAAACACCTGTCCTACAAAGATTAACGGCCTACAAACACTAACTAGCCTACAAACACTGCGGTGGCAGAGGATTCGGCATAGGGTAGTTAACAGTAATTGGCCCAAATGGTGGGAACGGGCTTGTCTGAGTTACTGGAACAAGCTGGTTACCAAAAGGCTCAACTGCCGCTGGGGCCTCTAAGATAAGGCTGTCGTTGATGGGGTCAAAAACGCCAGGATTCGTAGCAGAAACAGTGTAGTAACGGTGCATCAGAACACCATTCACCTCGCACTCCATTCTACGAGCAAACGGATTGTTTCCCTTGGCGTCAAAGTAAAGAGCTGAATCAACAAGGACAACAAGAGGATTGTCACACCCAGCCACATAAGAATAGAGCGGCCCAATCTGGATGATCCCAAAATCTTTTAGAGAGCAAGAAACAGAGCGATCACATGAACCGCCTGGACACTTATTGAGATTAATATCAAAAAATCCCCAGTAATACGTTAAATTAGACACTGGGGCACTGATAGGATCGGCTGGTACTGCGACCTCAAACAGGTCGTTTCCACCAATTTCAACTCCGGTATAAACATAGGTAGTCAACGGAGCAGCTAGTGAAACGCTAGCCAACAACAATGAAACTGAAAGGAACAAGGCAGATAGACCAAATTTGGTCACGCGATTAGCCGCGCCTTTCTCTTCGAAACGAATAGTGTGCATCCCTACATCTCTCATGACATCTCCTGGAGTCACTCACGGCTCTGAGTATTTGCGGGGAGATGGTACTGAATTTCGGTAGTGTAGTCGAGCTATTCAGATTCGACCCTGACACTACCCAAACTGCTGTTCGCAATCTCCCCCGACACATTCCTATCCAGGCTAGAACACGGTTCGCTTCAAAAAAAAGCAGACAATTACCCAAGAATTTTTTCATAGGGGACATTGATATCACCAGAGAGTAATGTAGTAAGTTCAACTACTTACACTCGTTCGCCCCAGGAGGGACGAGATTATAGGTATTTCCAAGGACGGACTCAGAATTACAGGGGATAAGGTACTGGCTTCCCTCTACGGCGAGGGTGCCCCGCGATTGGCTCGAGGTCTGAAGCACTATTCCTAAAACTATGGCTATCGGCAGCAGAATTCCGGCTGCCGTGGCGTACTCGAGAAGCACCCCTCCGCTCTCCCCGTTCAGGCGCGGCAGCCTGTCCGTCCCTTTCAAACTACGACATCTACTTTCAGGTGTTTCGATTGGCGGCTGGCTCGTTGTCATAGCGAATACCTCACGCGAAAGAGCAATCCTTCTAAAATGCCACGGAGAGTTCCCTCAATGGATGGTTCTCCGGGAACAAGCTCGGCTTCCGAGTACTGCTGATAACACCCATCGTTGTTGTAAGCAGCGGGGATCGGGGGAAAAGGCATCGGTGGTCGACGGCTACAGATAGGAGAACCCAAGCCTGACAAAGAAATTGGAACGTCAAGGCCCGTTGGTATCCTTCCTGGTGAAATTCGAATAACAACATTACTGGTTCTAGTTCCACCAGACCCGTTGCCAGTACACGAGACCTTAGGGATGGACGTTCCTAACGCCGGATGGGTAAATGGCCCTGTAGCAGTCCAATTCCCGTTCGCATTAGCAAGATCGTTAGCGCAAAAAGTAATCTCTAGCTCTTTCATTACGCTATCAGGGTTGTTCAAGGGATCTGCTGTATCAAAGGTACCCTCATCTTCAGGTCCTCTAGCAAAGAAGATAACGATAACCCGCGCCCCGTCGTTGTTTAGTTGGTTGATGTGATCGCGAATGGCATTCCGTTCGAATTCATCCTCGGCAGTCGCCGTTGCAGCATCCGGCCACCGTTGAGAGAGTAAAAGAATCACATCGGAGGGATGACGCTGAGCACCGTCAACGTTATAAACGGTAGAGGCATTTACCTGACCAATCACGGTAGAGGCATCAGGGTAAATAATCGGGCCGGCTTTTCGCCACGCCCGAGAGGTCAATGCATCAGCTCCCCATCCAAAACCAGAATCATCAAAACCGAGATTTACGTAACGAAGAAAGCCAAGGATATCGGGCTTAACGTTATAGCCTGGATCTGTTAACTGCCCCTTTAGAGAGGGATCGCCTGAAATCTGAGAAGGTGTTGGTCGATTACAAAGGGGAGGGTTGGCCGGGAATCCGTTGTACGGCGGTGCTCCAGCGATAAAACCATAGTCGATATCAGGAATCGGACACCACTCGACTGAGCCCATGAAGCGAACTACTTGGGGAAGATTGAATCCAGTTCTCAAATTTGGAGTAGGCGTATCTGACAGGAAAGTTGTCTGACTACGCCCCCAAGAGGTGGTGGCACTCGACAAGTTACTTATGGCAGCATTCGAAGTTTTGTAATCGACAGTCCTAAGCGCGGTAGCTCGTGGTGTTAA
>JAGRAT010000455.1 GCA_020434495.1 Bdellovibrionales bacterium
TAGCTCGGAAAGTGGTGCTTGAGTCTCTCGATGATGAGACTGAACTTGCTCGGCTTCGGATGAGGGTAGCAAGCCTTGAAGATGCTGTTTTGGGACTCAGGGAAGACCTAGCTGTAGCTGTTAAGGCGCTCCTTGTTACCAAGGGAGCTCAGCAGGTGGTAACCCCTGATGAGGCAGAGGCTTGGGTGAGTTCGAACATGAGAAGCGTAGGATAGGAATGCTTTCAATTGCTCAAATGTCAGGTGCAGGTCAGGGGGATTACTACCTTGAGCTTGCCCGTGAGGACTATTACCTCGAAGGTGGAGAGCCGCCGGGTGTTTGGGTTGGAGAAGGAGCTAGGGAGCTTGGGCTATCTGGGGAGGTAGAGAAGGCTGAGCTTAAAAACCTCCTTCATGGGTACTCACCAGATGGGGAGCAGGCGCTTGTCCAGAACGCTGGGAAGGAGAATCGCCAAAGCGGTTGGGATCTTACTTTCTCAGCTCCGAAATCGGTATCAACTGCGTGGAGTCAGTCAGAGGGAGAGCAAAGAGCCGCTTTCCAAGAGGCCCATCAGGAAGCAGTGAACAAGGCGCTATCTTACATTGAAAACGAAGCAGCCTTTACCCGGCGGGGTCACGGAGGAAGTGAGCGGGAGGAAGCAAAGCTCGCGATTGCTACTTTTGAGCACGGAACAAGCCGAGCACAAGACCCGGCTCTTCATACGCATGCGCTTATTGTTAATGCCGGGGTTAGGGAAGATGGCAGCACAGGCACAATAGAGAGTCGGCCCATATACCAACAAAAGATGGCGGCAGGGGCTCTTTACCGAGCTGAGCTTGCTCACCGGATAGAGAACGATCCGAGGCTTGGAATAGAGGCTGAGAGAAAGCGTTCTTGGTTTGAGCTTAAAGGCGTTAGCCCAGAGCTTCGAGAGGAGTTTTCTAAGCGAAGAAAAGAGGTCGAAGAGGAGCTTGAGAAGAGTGGCTTCTCGGGTGCTAAGGCTTCAAAGGTAGCAACGTTAAATACTCGAAGTGTTAAGGAACACGTTGCAAGAGAGGAGCTCTTTTCAAAGTGGCAAGAGATCGGAGAGCGCCACGGATGGGGGAAAGAAGAGCTTTCCAAACTCTCCAAGGGTAAGCCAGTTGAGCGAAATATTGAGCGGGAAAAAGAAGACGCTTTTACCGCGTCAGTAGATAAGATCACACAACATCAAAGCCATTTCTCAAGGCGAGACTTGGTGAGAGGAGTCGCTGAAGAAGCGCAAGGAAGAGGGCTTGGAGCTTCCCAGGTATTTTCATCCATAGAGGAGAATATCAACTCACGAGAAGAGATAGTTCACCTTGGCCGCATAAACGGAGAGCTTCGTTACACCACAAAAGAGATGCTTTCTCTTGAAAGCTCCATGCTAGCGCGAGTTTCAGAATCAAAGGACAGAACCACACACAGCGTAAGCGATAAGACCTTGGAGCGAGCTTTTTCAGCTCGGGAAGGCATTACAGACGAGCAAAAAGAAGCCGTTAAGCACATTACCCAAAAACCTGGAAGCGTTCAGGCTGTAAGCGGAATGGCGGGTACTGGAAAGAGCTACATGCTTGGGGCTGCAAAAGAGGCTTATGAAGCAGAGGGTCAAACAGTCATTGGAGCAGCATTATCTGGGAAAGCTGCTCAGGGGCTTGAAGAAGGTTCAGGGATTAAGTCAGAGACTATTCACAAAACTCTTTCAGACATTGAGAGGGGAGAGCTTACGCTTAACCGAAATACGGTAGTCGTAGTTGATGAAGCTGGGATGGTTGGAACGAGGCAGATGGAGCGGCTTGTAGCGCATACCCAAGATTCTGGCGCAAAAGCTCGTACTTGTTGGAGATGCAAGGCAGCTTCAGCCGGTTGATGCTGGAGGTCCTTTTAAGGCGATAGCTTCAGAGGTCGGAGAAGCAAGGCTTAGCCGAATCAGACGGCAAGAAGAGGCATGGGCAAGAGAGGCCGTTCATAAATTTGCGTCAGGAGAGGCAAAAGAAGGTCTTAAGGAGTTTGCAGAGCGCGGGCAACTTAGCGTTTCTAATACTCCAAAAGAGGCAAAAGCCGAGCTTCTAAATGACTGGGCGAAGGCCGGGGTGGAGCGCCCGAAAGAGAATTTGATTTTGGTTGGAACTAATCTTGATGCAAAGGAGATAAACGAAAAGGCGCAGCTTAAGCGCTTTTCGGCTGGAAAGCTTGGCGAGGACTCAGCTTCTGTAGGAGGTGAGAGGGTTTTTACAGGGGATCGTGTTCTCTTTACCCGTAACTCTCGGGTGTATGGAGTAAGAAACGGGCAGCTTGGAACCGTTGAGAAGATAGACGGCAACCGACTTACAACCAGGCTTGATAACGGTGAGCGGGTATCAGTGAGCCTTACAGACTATGAGCACGTAAAGCTTGGCTACGCAGTTACGACGCATAAATCTCAGGGGATGACAGCTCAAAACACTTACATTTTAGCCGGTGGCCCCATGCAAGATCGCGAGATGAGCTACGTTCAGGTATCCCGCGCTAAGGGCAAGACTCGGATTTATACAGATAAGGTAGAGGCTGGAGACAACCTTACAGCACTTTCTCGGCAGATGAGTAAATCAAGGCAGAAGGATCTTGCAACCGATGTGCTGAAACAGGTGAAGCGGCAAGAGATGCGTATTTTGAGGTAAGAGCACTTTGAAGAGAAAGAAAACAAAAAGCCCAGGCTTACAGCTTCTAGGCGTTTTGATGATGGCCGGGGGGCTTATAGCAGCTCGGTACTTTTGGGAGCCTGATATTTTTATTCCCGATGTTCGGCCATTTCTACCAACAG
>JAGRAT010000456.1 GCA_020434495.1 Bdellovibrionales bacterium
TTGGTCAAGTTTCGTAAATCTTTTTCGTAACTCATCAGAAAAAACAGCCAACGCATCTTGAGAGACAGAGACCGCTAGGTAAGACTCTCTATTAAGCAGCGCGTTAAATCTCGCAAGTAATGGTGCCTCAAGGTCTTTTAGCTCTTTGAGTTTATCTTCTAACTTTCCAAGCTCAACCTGCACCTTAATGAGGTCTGCTTGAGTGCCGGTTTGCGAACGGTATTTCTGGGCCACTACCTGCTCCCAGCGCTTAAGTAATTCGAAATTAGCATCCGTGATTTCACTTGCACTCTTTAAGTATGCAAGTTCGAAGTATGCGTCAGTTACATCCGTTACAAGTTTATTTTTCTTTGCCAAAAACGCATAGAAGGCTGCCTTTGCCTCACTGTCTGCAATTTCTCCTTTAAGGCTTAACTTTCCAAACCACGGGATGGGTTGCATTAAACCAACTTTTTGCTCTTGGGGACCAACTCGTGTTTCTACCTCTTTTATGAAATACCCATAGTTTAAGGTGGGGTCAGGAAGAGTTGAGACCTGTGGGGATTTTTGAAGCGCCGCACGGTAGGAAGCAAAAGCACTTTTGAGTTCTGAGCTCGCTTTAAGAGCAAAGAGAATGTAGTCATCAAGGGAGGCGTCTTCACCCAATGTGCTTGGAGAAGAAGAGGAGTCTAAACTCTCCACTTCTCCCGATACAATGAGTTCGCTTCTAACCTCTCTTGCAATTTCTTCCTGACGCTGCGGCCCTTCTGAGGCACCTTCCTGCTGCGGTATCTCTCTCGGGATATCTCGGCGAGATGCGCTGCAAGCAGCTAGCGTTCCCAAAGCCATGAAAATGAGTATGTAAAATTGATAATTTCTCTGTCTAATATCCATGCCAAACCTTTGAACATACAAAGCGAGACGTTAAAGCACATCGATCACGAGCGACCAATGCCAGACGAAAGTCCCAAAACGAATCTGTACTGAGCTTATATCAGATGAGCCAGCGCTGAAGACGCACTGATAGCGAGGAGGAGGAAAAAACAGCAAACGTGGACTCCCTACCGGGACTACCTCTTGGAAAGATCTGAAACTGCTTTATAAATTGATTGCTAAAATTCCAGAATCCATCACTAAGCGGTACCAGCTTCGGCTCTGGAACGACCTTAAGCTGAGCAAAGTGAAGCACCTCTGTATCAAAGAGGCCGATTGGGGATTGTATCGAACAGCAACAACTCGTGTCCGTCCCGTGGTTGTGGCCGGACGAGCTCGGATCGGTTGGGAGGTTTTCGTCCGAATGACCATGTGAACCACAGGGATGGGAGCTCCCAGAAGAGTCTGTGCTTGAGGGAATCTCACTACTCCCCTGCTCGCCCGTAGCATGACACTCACACGGCATGGTTGACGTAAGAAGTAACGCCAAACATGAAAGCACTGCGAAAGATGATGTTCGCATTTTTCGGTACATACCCCGCATAGGTATATTTTGGTATAAGTTACGGGAAGATGCAAGGAGAATTTCTACCCCCTCTTCCCTCAAGCAACTTGTGACGACAGAGGAGTGAAACAAAGACAAGACTAGCAAAACAGCGATCTACCCCTAGCTTGGTTACGGCTAATCAAAACGCTTAAAAATTTCAATAAGTTCTTCGATTTTCTTATCTTTCTCTCGCTTTGACACCCGTTTGGAGGAAAACGTCTCGGTCACGCAGTTAGTAAGGTGAGTCTGAAGCACGTTTGCTTCAAGTGATTTAACGGCGGATCGAATAGCCCGAAGTTGAGTAAGAATCTCTGGACAATAACGCTGGGACTCAATCATTCGCTTAACCCCTTCAAGCTGTCCGGAGAGTCGATTAATTCTCGAAATCTGCTTCTTATGCGAAGGATGTAGTTCGTCACAGTGTTTCACAATATGTTCTCCGTCCCAAATTCCGTAGACTATAGGTGGTCGAGAATACCCTATGCCGGTATATAGTCAATCAGCGATACCAGGATTTAGTGTCAAAAAAAGTTAAAACAATACCTCAATGGGAGTGGGACAAGGGAGCTTAAAATGAAACGTGTTGGAAACATACTTACGTTTCTGATTGCGCTGTTTGCAATTGGATCGTTCGTTTATTACCACGGTTTTCAGTGCTCTCACGAATTTAGGTCGTTTCAGATTCTTGCTGTTAAAGTTAGCTTCCTCGTATTTCTCATAGCGTATCTCGCTCAGTGCTGGCTATCACCATCACCTTTTCGATTTATGAAGAGTACGCCTTTTGAGGGGCTCCTTATTTCGCTTGTTACCGTTGAAACGCTTCTCACCTATTTTACGCCCTACTCTCTCTCTGGATCCATCATTGATTTTCTGGATCCCGTGGCAAGAACGCATGTGCTTATTCTCCTTTATCAATCTGTTCTCGTCTTACTTGCATTTATAGAGCTTGGCAAAAGGTGGAGCGACGTAAATGAAAGTGTTCCTTTTACCCTCAGCCCAGCCTGGCTCTTCGTGTTCTCTTACGTATTACTGATTGTAGGTGGAAGCTGCCTTCTAAAGATGCCCGAAATGACAGTCAGTGGTGAGAGCATGCCGCTCATAGATGCACTCTTTACGTCAGTCAGTGCAAACTGTGTTACGGGCCTTATAGTTGTTGATACAGCCACATACTTTTCAGTCAAAGGACAGGCGCTCTTAATGTTTCTCATCCAACTCGGCGGGCTGAACATTATTTCATTTGCGGTTTACTTTGCGTTCTTCTTTCAGAAAGAGGCTTTTGATGGAAAAGAACGCTTGGCAGAAGATTTCTTGCACCTACGTGGCGGGCC
>JAGRAT010000457.1 GCA_020434495.1 Bdellovibrionales bacterium
AAGAGCTTCTGTTTCATCCGTTGCCCGTTGCCTTGGCGCTTGCCGTTGGAGGAATTGCGCTTATTCTTTTGGAGCGGCGTCCCCCAGCAGTTACGGTTTCATCGATAGAAGCTCTTTCTTATAAACAGAGTTTTTTCATCGGCTGTTTTCAAACGCTTGCTCTCTGGCCTGGGTTCTCTCGCGCTGGAGCAACAATTATGGGAGGCATGCTGCTTGGACTTGAGCGAACGGTGGCCGCGGAGTTCTCGTTCTTGGTTGCGGTCCCAGTTATGTTTGCTGCTACTCTCTATGATCTGTACAAGAGTTACGATTCCCTCGGAGCTGGGGCATTTGATGAGCTTGCCATTGGGTTTTTCGTCTCTTGGGTGGTTGCGCTGCTCGCTATTCGGACTTTTATTGGTCTTCTGAAGAAGTTTTCTCTGGAAGTATTTGGTTGGTACAGGATTGTACTTGCGGTAATTGTTGTCGCGTTACTCTCTCGCTAAGGAGAAAAAATAGCAGTCCGGGAAGTTGGTGGTGATGATTGTTAAGTGAGGCGTTCAGCACTTTATTTTTAAAAGCACTCAACGCCTCACTTTCATACAAAGCAATTCAGTCAATTTTCATTGAACCTTGAATAACCTAAGTCAAACCTCATACATGATGAGAAAGTTGACATCTTTGTCTGCGTCAGAGCAACGACAACAGCTACACCTAAAAACCTCATTTTTGCTCTTCAAAAACCTCAAAAAAAATACCTCGTGAAAGGATTGCCTCCCAGACTGCTACGAAAGTTTCTCCTTTCGTAGCAGCCCTTTGTGAACGCGCATCTACCCGTATTCGCCTTTTCCACTGTTATGCGCAGTAAAAACTGGGAGGTGACGTGAATCTTTTTGCTATGGAGCTAAAAGGCGGTCGAGCATGATGGCGCAGGCTGAACGCACCGATAAGTGGTTGTAATCTCCAGGGCCTTGGATAGGTTCGAGGAAGAGGTCGGCCTTTGCGAGTAGCTCTTCAGACATCCCCCATCCGGTGCCAAGCATCAGCAGATAAGACTCATCGCTTTCACGGATAAGTTCGCGAAGCCCTTCAAACGAGACTCGTTCTCCACCTTCTTTTGCGGAGGTTGCGACGAGCTTTGGTGTTCGCCCAGCTCGCTTGGTGAGATCCTGAATGATCTCTTCGAAGTGGTGGAAAGTGGTCATGTTGTCGAGAGCTTGCTTTCGATCTGGATTATAAGTCGCGCCGTATCCTTCTTGCCAATGAGAGGTAAGGGTAAGTGCAAGGTTGTGGAGTGCTGGCGAGGGATGTGCAATGTACGTGTGAAGAGTTCCGTAGGTTCTTGACGAACGTGAGATGTCGTGGAGGTCGATTAAGGTGAGCGATGTCGTCACCTGTTTCCCCGCCTTATCGACCATTCCTTCATGGAGTAGGCATACTGAAAGATTCCCCATGGCAGACTATCCTCTCCTCTCTTCTTTTCTCGCCTTCGACTGTTCCTTTCTCCATTCCGCTATCGCCTTGTGATTCCCAGATAGGAGCACTTTTGGAACTTGGTGTCCGCGAAAATCCTCAGGTCTCGTGTACTGCGGTGCTTCGAGGTAGTCGGCTTCGTGGTATGATTCGTCGTTCAGCGATGCTGGATTTCCAAGCACACCAGGGAGCAGTCGCAGAGTGGATTCGAGGATTATCATAGAGGGAACTTCTCCTCCCATTACAACGTAGTCGCCAATCGAGATCTCCTCGTCGACCCAGTTATCGAGCACCCTTTGATCAATTCCCTCATATCGCCCGCAGAGGAATACGAGCTGGCGCCTCTGAGCGAGTTCTTGAGCCTTTTGCTGAGTGAATCTTGCTCCCGCAGCACTCGGGGCAACGATGTAAGCTTCAGGAAGTGACTGCTTGACGTGTTCAATGGCTGATACGAGAGGTTCTGGGCGCATGACCATTCCAGCGCCGCCACCATAGGGAACATCGTCGACATTGTGGTGAGGCCCCGGACTGAAGTCACGAGGATTCACAGAGAAGAATCGGAACTTTCGATCAGTTATGGCTTTATGAACGAGGCTCGTCTCGAGGAACTGATCGAAGATGTTTGGAAAAAGAGTAATAGCACACGCGGAAAGTGCCAGCTCTGAAGTTTGCTGTTCTGGTTCCTGCCGCATGCTCTAGTGGTGCTCTACTGTAACTTTAGCAGCGTAAAGGCCAAGCGCTATCGAAACGGGGAGAGGAGAGTTACTTACTCTTCTTTTTACTCTTTGTTTCTGCCTTCTTCTTGGCTGCAGCTGGGCTCGGCTTTCTCTTTGCCCGTCGCTTTTCGACGGTCTCTTTTCGTTGAGCTTCCTTCGCTTCTACGAGGCCGGGCATTTGCTTTTTGATAAGGGCTCGAGCGAGCTCTGACTGTCCGGCGCCGTTAGCAACCCAAAACTTGATACGATCTTCCTTTAGGTTGATCGCCGCTGGATTAACCATTGGGTTATAAGTACCAACAATTTCAAGATATCGTCCGTCTCGTCGAGCCTGGCTATCGGCTGCAACTATTCTGTAGAAAGGGCGCTTCTTTTGGCCGTGACGTTGTAATCGTAAGGTAACAGGCATGCTTCTAAATCCGTCGCAATTTTATTAATAATTTCAGATGACTCCAGTGTCTTTGACTGGACAGCTTTCTGAGCCGGAAAGAATAGCAAAAACCGACTTTGATGCCAATTTTTGGGGAATTTTCATGAGACTGTTCTGGCCCCAATCCCCTGTGCTAGCTTACCGGGCATATGAAAAGGCTTTTGGTTACCGCAGCCCTCCCTTATTC
>JAGRAT010000458.1 GCA_020434495.1 Bdellovibrionales bacterium
TGCAGCGTAGAGACCGGTAGAGGAATAGGCTGGATACGCTTGCAAAAGGTCATGCACAGTTAGGACATTCTGCTCGCCCCCTCCAACCAGCGGAACGGTATTGCTCATACCGTGAAAAGTTCCCTTGTAATTTCCAAGGAAAAAGAGATCACGAAGACTCCCTAGATAACGACTACCGAACGGATCCTTCAACCATTGAAATTCTACCCTGGACCTTTTGTCCCGCAGAAGCTCCCGAACGATTTCCTGAAGTTCGACAGACCCCGCTCCAATGATCCTTATGGAGTGTCCACCGTGAAGCAATGTCTCGACCAACGGCCCTAAGACATTCTCAATATATACCCACAAACCTGAACGCCGGGTCTCATGGCGCCCGAGCCAGAGGGTGAATTGCTTCGCCTCACCTACCATATTTGCCCCGTCGCATAGTCATGAGAGAGTAGAGCCTGTGAGTTATTGCTGAAAGTAGTCGAAAGCACAAAATTACATTTATTTTCAGATAATTACAGGATTGCGACTCGGCATAGCAAACTGTTCGGAGCGAGATTTTATACGTTAACGCATCTGGCGTCCTTGGTATGAATCATATTAATTAGAAAATAGTGTTTGTTTTTAGGTTGTGATGTTTCGAGGGAAGATTCAGTGGTGAGACGAGATTTTCTAAGTGAAGACCAAAATGGCCCAGAATCGATCGGTAGCACTGGAGCTGAGTCCGGCACCTTAGTAATCCGAGAAGACATTCTTCGAGTCATTGAATGCCCCCATTGCAGTACAAAGTTCGCCCTCTCCCCGCGGGAGATCCACGAGGCCCAAGCAGAGTTCAGTCAAGATGGATCAGCAGAACCCGACCCAGAACTTCACTGTTCAAGCTGTGATGCAGTCTTTGCACTGAGCCTGAATGCCTTCTATGGAAGTGATAACGAGTATGTTTCCGCAGAGACCTTAGAGCCCCTACATAGAAACCTGCCGGAAGACGAGTCCTCCGAGGAAGAGGAATTTGAAGAAGATTCTTCCGATTCAGAGCTATTGGAAGCTGACGGTTCGGCGCTTGATGACGAATTCAGCGAGGAGGAATTCGCGGAAGAATTCGAAGATGCATTGGAAGAAGAAGAAGAGCACCAACCTGAACAACCAGAACCGCCAACTCATCACACAGAAGAACCGACTTCTACACCACTAACCTCGGCACCACTACAAGAGAATCTCTTCTCGCTCTTCCAGAGCAAAACGGTCATGCCTCCGGCAGCCACTCAGCAATCGCTAACAAGCGAGAACTCACCACCTCTTGAAGAATCCAATCTTGAAGAATCCAGGGGAGAGTCATCAGAAGAGGAATTCGTTGGACCAGAGTCGGAAGACTCCGAGGAGCCTATTCTACAGGAAGAAGCACCGACAGAAGTTGAAGCATTCGGGACTGCTCCTGAAGGGCACACGGAATCCCTCGAATCAGATTCGACTGTCGAAGAAGAGTCCTTTCCAGAATCAAAAACCGAGGGAGAAGAACTCGCACAGGAATCCTATGAACCAATTGAAGAGACACCTGCTATCTCGGCCTCTCCATCTTCCACTGAGGCTATTCTCTTCACTGCACCAAAAGCACCGACTCGACCGACCTCTTTGAACCTCGATCTCCACTCTCTCCAAGAAGGGGAAGCGGAGAGAGATGAAGCAGCCAAAACTATTGAAGTAGAAGAAGAGCAACATCAGGACACATTCCAAGAGGCGGTGGAGACTTATACAGACGATGATTTCGTAGAAGCTAAGGGTCGAATTGATGAAGTACCACACCCTACTAAAATTTTAGAACCAATGGAGGATGCACCAACTCAAGAGATACGAAGACCAGAATTAGTCCAGTCGGTACTCCCTCAACAAGAATCCGAAGCACCGCAGTTCAAACCAGAGCCGGCACCAGAACGAGACACTGAACCGAAACGATCCACTGGGACCACAAACATTATCGACATCTCTATGACAGGTTCGACTCCGGATGACACCGACACCGTTGAAGGAGCTGAGGTGATGTACCGTCATCAAGAACCACAAGCTCCAGAAGAGGTCAGCAGGACAACAACCACCTTCTTGCTCGCAAGCCCCATTATTGGCTTCGTGCTCCTTCTCTATGGCTTCAGCCACTTCATTCTTCAAGAGGGAGAACAACAGCGGGTCATTCAAAAATTCGCCGCAACGGATCTCCCCTCCCCGCCACCGCACTCAATAAAATTGCGAAATGTGACGTTCAAGAAATATTCCCTTCTAAACGGTAGTGATATCTTTGCTGTTAGTGCAAAGCTCATAAACTCCGACAGTAGTTCATACTCTAGAGTAAACGTCCAAGCGGCCCTCTTTGACAGTAAGGGAATGGTTCTTGCCAAAAAGACCATGTCGGTTGGCCGACCCCTTGAGCTTAAGGGCGGCCTACCAGATCCAGAAGAGGCTTTAACGTTCGAACAGCAGTACAGTAGCCGAGACCAGCTCGTAAAAGGATCAGAAGAAAGACTCGTTCAGGTCCTCTTCACGACAGAGCAGATTCGAGATGCCTCTTACTACACCATTCGTCTGGCTTCTGTAGTAAAAAGATAGCGCTGTATTTTTTGCGCTGTATTTTTTGATTGCCTAATCTTCTGACCAAAAGGCAGATGGTATTTCTAGTGGACGGTTACCTGATCCACATCTTCAGAAAGCTCAAGAGATGGTTGCTGGAATGATGCACAGACATCAGAGATAAGTTCGAACGCTTTTGCGAGCTCCTCGATATTCGAAGTAGCGAGTTCGATGATTTCTA
>JAGRAT010000045.1 GCA_020434495.1 Bdellovibrionales bacterium
GTCCATCTCCATTGCTGCAGTTTGGGATGAGATCTTCGAACTGCAAGTATTCACTCTGCCGAATGATGACGCAGTCTTTCCATGCAGCGAATTCTCCTTCGGGGCCAATGAAGTATACCCGCTCAATTTTGGTGCTAAACCGTTCTTCGATAGCCGCTATACAGATATTTAAGGAGCTTGGACCAGGGAACTTATGTCCGGAGTGGGTTTCTAGAGGGCCGGAGTGGGTTTCTAGAGGGCCGGTGTGGGTTTCTAGAGGGACTGTGAAATATCCAACCGGATCTCCGTCAATGAGAACGGCAACTGAATATCCGATAGCAGATCGAAATACGAGTAAACATTCCTTGCTGATGTATTTAGGATAGAGGGTGTGACAGAGCTCTCCGAGTCCCGGTGGAATAGTGATGAGCGATGGCTCAAACTGGAGCTCCTTACAGGTGGAGATCAAGTCTGCGAGAATTTTATCAGGATAGAGATCGACTTGGATGTCAAAGAGATTGGCAGAGAGTTTACGAAGGGTATGAGCGTTGCAGTGGAAGCTCTGCACACTAAACGGAAGTTTGTCCTGTGCTTCTAGTGGCGCAATTCTGCTGAGGCTCGCTTTTTGGGAAAAGGGGAGTTCTAGATGAAGGGCCATTGCTTGGTGTGGTGGAAGCACAATGAGCGATTCGTCAAAATGTGTAATTGGGATTCGGTTAAGAATCGCTTCAAGCGGGAACCTTCCCTTTCCTTTGGAGGGGGCTGGAAGGACCTCTCCGTTGGGAGAGCCCAAGGGAGTAGAGTTCGGAGGAGTTGAGGACGTGTCCTCGGTACCGTCTTGGGCAGATACTTCTTCGGCGGTTCCTGACTTTCCACGAAAGTGGGTGTTCCACCAGTCGCTACCATCAACTGAAAATGCGTCCTTGACCACCATATCGGTGCCGTTGCCTTCGGCAAGCACTGCTCTAATAGTTGGGCCGGTAGCGTCTATGCTGAGAATGGTCTCTGTTTCCATGGTGCTCCCATATACTATGAGATGCAGGAGCTGGTCGAAAGACGAGTTCTGTCCATTTGAGTGAGAATCTCCAGCCTCCTATAGCGGTCCTCGAAAAGGGTATTCTTTGGTCGCTTAGCGTTGCACCCGCTTCGCCCTGAGGGGCACCGTTGCCTGGATCTTCTTTGGTTTCCCCTCTGGAGTTCTGACAAAGATGCTAAAGCGGAGCATAGCTGGGAGATCCTTGTGTTCTTCATCCCCCCAAACTCTCACCCATACTTCCTTTTCGACGTCGAAGTACTCCAGCATGAAGCCCTCAGCAAAATCCATCAGGGGAAATCGAATGGCTTTTGCGTACGCCTTTTCAAAGGGGCGTTCAAAAGGAATCTCCTCTCGCACTAGTGAGTAGACTGGATAGTCCTCCCTGGGCTCTCTTTCCGGGTCTTCCTTCAAGGAGTATTTAATCTGGACAATTCCGGTATTTGAAAGCTTGTCTTCCAGGAACACCTGGCCAGCACTAATCGCAACAAAGGTAATGGCGTCTCCTGGTTGTCCGTTGGGCATGTCTCCCTCTTCCCCGAGCATACTCTCCGATGCGGAGTACCGAGTCTTGAGATCGTCTTGAGGGGGGAGGCGTGGGATGCCGCTATAGGCGAGCTGGAATTCGCGGGAAAGCCTCCTTACTAAAACGAGCTCTAGACGTTCAATCTCTTGTTCGTCCTCAATAACTTTTTTTGCCCGTAAAATGCTCTCCATTGAAGTGTAGGTAAGGCCAAGCATGATGGTCATCACCACAATGGCGAGGATTACCTCAAGGAGGGTAAAACCACCTGATTTATTACTCTCCATCTCCTTCCCCTAAGTCTTCCTCATCGGTTACTTCATCTTCATCAAACGGGATGAAGAGTACGAGCTGTAACGTTTCTGGGGCGCGTTCTCCCCAACTGATACGGAGCTCCACCCGTTTCATCGCTTTTTCAGCGACATTTGGAATCCCCCAATACTCAACGATCAGCTCTGCTTGGTAGTCAGCGGCCAGCGTTACTGCGTCATCTTTCGGCTGAGTAAAGCTTCCTGGTAGGAGCCCATCCATGATATCCCCGGGTCTGCCAGAGTAGCTCCCCGTATCCAATGGATCTCCGGAAGCTTCGCGGGCTTCAACGGCACTAAAAATCTCGCGAGCGAAGTTCATCGCTTCTCGTTGTTGTCGTTCTAAGACGGTTCTTGAGACGAGAGCGCTTTGTAGGCCGAGAATAATAGTGAGAGCAACCGCGAGCACAGCAAGCGCGATCATTACTTCAAGGAAGGTAAATCCTTGATCGCTTACTTTTTCTTTTCTGCGAAGGTCCACTCGTAATCCTTAAATCCTGGGTGTAGCTGGGTTAGTCCGGTAAAGGGATTGTTCACAAGGGTCATCTCCTGTTCCCCTCCCATGAGTAGGTGGAGAACGGTGAATTCTGCAAATCCTCTCGGGGAGAACCTCATGCGGGCCTTCTTCTTTTCACTTCTCCGTATCCAACCGGTCGGAGTATACACGGCTTCGATTGTTAGTCCGTCCGGTAGCTGCCTCGGTTCTCCCATAGAGGGAAAATTTGGAGGTGGGATAACAGTATAGCTTTCTCCGTAAGAGGGGTTTAGGAATGCATTCAGTTCAAGGGTGATATTTCCAGCGTCTTGAGCCACTTCTTGAAGTCGATCGTCAGCGCCGGGCTCCGGACGAAGGACTCCAACTTTGTAAGTTGATTTTTCTAAGTCAAACTCGATTTCGTAGAAGGAGCGATCCGCTATCGCTTGGTGGAAGAGGAATCTCATTGTTTCGTTCAGTTCGCGAATAGCCCCCTGCCGTTTCCAGAACTGGGCCGATGAGCTATTTCGAAAACCGAGATAGACAAGGGCGGAGACGACAAGAATCACGAGCACGAGCTCTATAAGAGTGAAGCCGCCAGAAGATTCGCCAGAAGATTCAGAGGAGTATTTGGAGCCAGAGAATTTGGACGCAGACGACTTAAACGCGGGGCCAGTGGAGCAATCGCCATTGCTTGAGTGTGCAAATTGCTTTGCAGACAAAAACAACACTTGAAAACACAAAATTCACCTCTTCAAAAAAGAGGCCTATGGCCCTTCCAGGTTAAAGTCGAAATCGACACCTTGGCCCCCAGGCTTACCGTCGGCGCCAAGACTTGTAATACGGAATGTTCTATTTCCATCGGCCTGATAGAGGAAGCCATTTCCCCAGGCATCAACGAGGTCGTCTTTGTCATTTGCATCAACGAGAGGAATACATCCTGGACCAGTCACATCGTTACACACAGTAAGGTCTTGAAGAGTTCCGGGAAGGGCGTTGTAGGCAAGTTTGTACTCTCCAATCTTTTGAGAGAGCGTCTTCATCTTTAGCTCAGTCATCCGCGCCTTGGCCTTTTCACCACTGCCAAAAATATTCCCAAAGAGAAAAGCTCCAAGGAGGCCGATTATAACGAGCACAACGAGGATCTCTACAAGTGTAAAGCCAGCTTCAGATGAAGGATGTTGAGGAAAAGACTGTTTTCGGTTGCGTTTCATATATTGAATCTCTGCCTTCAAAAGATTAATGCGGTTACGCTAAAACTTGTTTCGTAGTAGTTCAACCGTTGCAATTTACCGTTGCAATTTAACTGGGGATTCCTCTGGAGTTCCCAAACTATTTTTTGACGATAGCACGGATGGGAAAATTCAGAAAACCTGCCATCTTGTTGATTTGTTTGGAGATGAGGAACCCCTCATTTTCTAGATGGCCACTGCGTTGATAAGCTCAGTCATCGGGAGGAGTACTGAGACCACTATCACGAGTACGATAACGCCAACGGTCACCATCAGGAGCGGTTCGAGAAGGGATGTCAGGCCCTGAAGGGATGAGTTCACCTCGTTATCGTAAGTGGTTGCCGCCTTGGAGAGCATCGTTTCGAGATCGCCGCTTTTTTCCCCAATGGCGATCATCCTGCTGAGCATTGTTGGGAGAATCTTATGTTTCAGAATCTCTCGGCTGAGGTTTTTCCCTTCCTTAACTCCCTCTCTCGCCTCTTCAAGGAGTTTGACTACATGGACATTGCCGATGATGTTTTTTGTTATCTCCAAGGCTCGAAGAAGTTCAACTCCGCTGCCGATCAGAGCTGAAAGGGTGCTTGCAATACGGGCAGTTAGGACTTTCACGTACACTGGACCAAAGATGGGGAGTTTTAAGAGGAGCTTATCAATTTGACTCCGTCCCTGTTCTTGTTGGTAGTAACGGCTCAATGCCGCAGCGATGAGGACTGCCCCAACGATAAGTGCCCACCAGTAAGCGATGAGAAAGTTTGAAAGTGATATCACCACCTGAGTGGGAAGCGGGAGTTGCAGGTTCTGTTTAATGAAAATCTCAACTATGCGCGGGATCACTCCAACCATGAGTCCAACGATCACGAGGAAACAAACAATAAGCATGACCACTGGATAGGTCATGGCAGAAAAGAGCTTTCCGCGAAGTGCGAGTTGGCCTTCGAGGTAATCAGCGAGCTTCTCGAGAACTTGGTCGAGGGTTCCTGAGGCCTCACCAGCTGCTACGAGGTTGGTGTACAGCCTCGGAAAAATTCTCGGGTGAGCCGCTAGTGCCTTTGCGAGGGAAGCTCCTTCCTCTACCTGTTCACGAATAAGCACGAGCACTCGGAGCATGGTGCTAGACTCGCTCTGCTCTCCGAGAACTTGAAGAGCGCTCACCAAGGGGAGGCCTGCTGTCAGAAGAGTTGCAAACTGTCTTGTCGTGAGGGAGAGCTCCTTTAGACTGACCCGATCGGATTGGAGGTACTTCAAGACGTTCTGTGTTTTGCTATCGGCAGCAGAAGCTGTTTCGATTACAGAAGTAGGGAAGAGCGCGTCCTTTCGTAGCCGTTGCCGTGCGACTCGCTCGTTCTCCGCATCAATACGGCCCTTGATCTCGCGGCCAGCCTGATTGATAGCGACATATTCGTAAACTGGCATACTATTCTTGAGTTAAGTCTGTCTGGTTTACTTCTTCATGGGTAGCACGGATGACCTCTTCAGCAGACGTGACCCCTTCTAAGACCTTCATGGCGCCGTCATACCGGAGCGGCTCGAATCCATTCTCAACCGCAGCAGCGCGGATTGAAGAGGAATCTACCCGTTGCAGTATGAGGGAGCGAACGGTTTCGTCAATGACGAGCAGTTCGTGAATCCCCGTTCGTCCCATATAGCGAGTGTTCTGGCAGTGTTCACACTGTTCACTGCCGGGGCGGTACGCCGAACGTGAGGTGAGTTTACGAACATTAAGGCCGAGCTCGAAGATCTCTTCATCTGACATCTCGTACTGTTCTCTGCAGTGTGAGCAGAGTCGTCGGACGAGCCGTTGTCCCATCACGGCAAGCAAGCTGGAGGAGACGAGGAAAGGTTCAATACCCATATCCACCAAGCGAGTTACTGCGCCTGGAGCATCGTTGGTGTGTAGTGTGGAGAGCACGAGGTGACCAGTAAGGGATGCTTGAATTGCAATCTCTGCTGTCTCCACATCTCGAATCTCACCGACCATCACCACGTCCGGATCTTGTCGAAGGATGGCTCGAAGCCCTGAAGCGAAGGTGAAGTTGATCTTCGGATTCACCTGCATCTGGCCGACCCCGTTCAGCTGATATTCAATCGGGTCTTCAACGGTCAGGATGTTGAGTTCGGGTTTATTTACCTCTGTTAATGCAGAGTAGAGGGTTGTTGTTTTACCAGACCCGGTAGGTCCAGTAACAAGGAAAATTCCGTTCGGCTTTCGAATGAGTTTTCGAATAGCGTCGAGGTTATTTTTCCGAATTCCGATCTGGCCAAGGTTGAGGACTGTTCCCGACTTATCGAGAAGTCGCATTACAACCCGCTCTCCAAACTGTGTTGGTACAGTTGAAACCCGGATATCAACGTCCTTCCCGGCGATCTTAAGGCCTATCCGTCCATCTTGCGGAAGCCGTTTCTCGGCGATGTTGAGTCCGGCCATAACCTTGATACGGGAGATTATCGCTGCCTGGTGGCTCGTGTCTTGGCGGTCGACATCGTAGAGCACACCATCGATACGGAAACGGACATTCAAAGCATCCTCGTAAGGCTCAATGTGAACATCCGAGGCCCGTTCGGAGCTCGCCTTAAAGATAATGGCGTTCACATATCTCATGATCGGAGCGTCGTCATCTTCAGCATCGGTAACGTCAATTTTTAGGGCGGTATCCAGCCCGTCGTCTGAGTCACCTTCCTCTTCTAGTTCGCTTGACCTACTGCTCATAAGTCGAGTTCGCATGGCGTTAATGGCCTTGGTGACCTCTTCGGGGGAGGTGACCACCACCTCAATCGGTTTGCCGTAGCAGATACTCAACTGGTGAAGTGCCTCTGAATTTGTAGGAGCCGCGGTTGCTACCACTATATGGCCGTTATGAGCTGCAATAGGAATAAGCTGAAACTGCCGTGCCCAAGAACCGACGATTCTATCGAAGTCCCCGAGGACGAGCTGCTCGGGTGGTTCTGGATCTTCAATCTTTTCCCGCCACTCTAATCCGAGGGTCTTCGCAAGGGCTTGGAGCTTCTTGATATCCGGTTCCCCTGCGGTCTCTTCCAATAGTTCGCTCATGGCTGTAACTGTATCAACTAGTAGGCGGTATCAACACTGCATAATATACCAGAAGGTGCCGTCTTTAGCGGGTGGTTTGGTGACGGAATTTTGTGGTTCCTTCTCCCGCTATTTGGCTGAGAGCTCCCCCGCGTTAGCGAGCGGAACACCCCCGCGCCTTAGCGAGCTGAATACCCCGCGCGTTAGCGCGCTGAATACCAAGGCCCTTTGCCAAAATTCATTATCTCAAAAGGGCTCAAGGTGTACCAGCTCATGGTTCCAGTGGAGCTCTTCCCTGCCACCATCGATTCGGCATCCCCTGTTGAGTTAAAGAGGCCATGTACCTTAAGGACTAGACCTTTTCCTTCTGGACCATAGTGGAGGGTGTTTCCAGCCGAAAAGGCCGGAATAAGGTGCTTTGCCGCACTTGGTAAAGTTAGCGCCACGTGAGAGCCGTATGGGAAAGGGGGGGCAAATCCATCCCTCGGCTTCTGTTCAACTGCAAGGATTACATAGTGGCTTCCTGTCTCGGAGCCCATGGCCCTTTCGGTGACAGGGCTAGCTGCTCGAGCAGCGGAGCCAGAGTTCGATACGGAGCCAGAGTTCGATACGCCACCTGGTAGGGGAATACTTGTTTCGACCTCAAAGAACTGTGGCTTCTCACCATCACGGCTTTTAGCGTCGCTAACAGAATTACTGGAAGAAGCGCCCTGAGAGGAGGTCTGAGAGGATGTCTGAGAGGATGTAGGTGCAAGGCTCCCTTTCATAGTTGAAGGATTCGCGGCGGCTGATGGAGACTGTCCAATAGCTACTCTTCGTTTCGGTCGAACTGGCGCTGGGACTTCTCCCTCAAATTGGTCAGCCTTCATGACATGGTCAATCTCTGGGTTGTAGAGTTGATTGTCCCTCACCGCCGGAGCACCTATCCGCTCCATTTCATCTTTAAACTGGTCTCTCTCGTCAGAGGTTATGTCGCGGTGGTCAAACTGGTCGCGAATAATTCGAGCGGTTATGAATATCAGGAGATTCTGCTTTCGAACCCGTTCAGAGGAGCCTCTAAAGAGGAATCCGATTACGGGAACGTCTTTTAGGAACGGGATACCGCTGTCACTCCCGGTGACTTCATCGGACATGAGCCCACCGATGACGATCATCTGACCAGATTTCGTAATGGCTGTGGTTTCACTAGTTCGAACAGTTGTCGTTGGCCCAAGGTCAGAGTTGAGGGTGCCCTCAGCAACGCTTGAGACCTCTGTGAAGATATCGAGCCGTACCGTGTCATTTGAGGATATCTGAGGGGTGATTCGGAGGGTGATACCGACATCCTGCCTGTCTACGGTATTAAATGTGTTGTTCAGATTCTGATCGCTGGTTGAGGTGCTAGCGATGAATGGAACGTTCTGTCCAACGACGATCTCGGCCTGCTGATTGTCGGTAGCAAGAATGTTTGGGGAGCTCAACACGTTCACCATCGAGTTCCGAGCTAACGCATTCATCAGAGCTGTCTGAGAGGGTAGGGTGATGTTTCCGATGGTAATTGTCCCTGAGCTTGCTGCAGCAAGGGTAAAGTTCTGGAGCTGAGTAGGATCTGCGATAACAGAGGCAAGGTTGCCACCGAAGTCAGTTGAAGCGAGTAGCCCTCCGTCCTGTCCCCCGGTTGTTCCCTGCAAGCTCACCCCTTCGGCGCGACTGTTGTCGAGCTGAACTTCAAGGAGGAGTGCCTCGACGAGCACCTGACGTGGCTTCACGTCAAGGCTACTCAGGAGGTCGATAATCTTCTCGTATCCATCTTTGTCTGAGTAAATGATCAGTGAGTTCGTTGCTGGATCTGATGTGATGGAGAGGTTGTCACCGAAATTTACCGATGTTGAGCCTGAGCCACCAGCACTGTTTTCATCCCGACTTCGGCCAGGAGTTCTCGACTGCGAGGTGAGGCGGTCTTGTGTGCTCGAGAACTGTCCACCTCGATTTCGGCTGTTCCGGTTCAAACCAAGGGGATTGTTGTCAGATGAGGAGCCGGAACTCGAGCCGCTTCCACTTGATTGTCCGGTGAGATTCCCGAGTACATCTGCTAACTCTTCTGAGTTTGCGTGTTGGCAACGGTAAACGTAAAACCGAAATCCGCTCTTATTCGTCTCGCTATCCAGCTGGGCGATGAGCCCTCGAATCCTTGCCGTGGTCTCATCATCAGCAACGATGATAACGGAATTCGTTCTCTCATCGGCGATGATCTTTGGAGCCAGTGCGCGTGCTGAAACTGTAGTAGAAGCTGTTGCGGTCAGTTCTCCTGCGGCCCCACCGGCATTGGCGGTGTTCGTTGTCCCGGCGCGGGAGTCTCGAAGCCGAGCTCTAATAGAGTTGAGCGCTGCCGTTCTTGGGTCATCGCTCGCCCCAGCTTCTGGGTTATCATTTTCTCCCAAGATGTCCTGAAGTTTCTGAGCGATATCAGCAGCGTCAGCATGCTCGATTGGGATGATGGTGAGTTCTCGACCCCTTGAAGCCACATCGAGGCTGGTCACCAGTTCAAGTACTCGATTTATGTTGTCTTCAGAATCGATGATGATGAGTGAGTTTGTCCCAGTGTAGGCGTTGATGAGCCCTGCCCCAGAGATCAGCGGAGTAAGAATCTGTTTAGCATCATCGGCGTTGATGAATTTCAGGTGCACGAGTCGGGTAACCACCGCAGAGGTGATGGCACGATCTTCATAGGCCTCGTCATCGGTAACGGTAGGAATTGTTGACTGAATGGCCTCTTTTGACGGGACGATCTTCCAGAGATTTTCACCAACTGGTACCGAGGTGAACCCTTTTAGCGCGAGTACGGTGTCGAGAATTTTCAACGACTCTTCGGCGCTGATTTCCTTTGGGAGGTAAAGAGAGACTTTTCCTTTCACCCGTTCGTCGAGGATGAAGTTTCGCTTTGTTTTCTCACTGAATATTCTAATTAGGGCAGCGATATCAGCATTTTTTACATTGATTACGGTTCCGCCACCTTGCGGTTGCGACTCAGCTGCGCTTGTGGGCTTAACGTCTTGTGGGCGCGGCTGGGCAAGGAGGAGGGAGGGAGTCAGCGAAACGGAGGAAAGAAGGGTTCCACCTAAAAGGATGGAGGCGAGACGGATGCTACCGAGAAGATGACGGGGATTCTTCCATCTGAAATTTTTTGTGCCTGCAGCCAATGAAACTACCCCCCAGTGTACATAACTCATATTCTGCACCATCCTCTCTTCTCGTCCTTTCGATGCTCAATAGACCGCCCAACTAGAAGGCGGTGTTTCGTGTGAAGTCCCTACTGAATGGTGTAGTAGTAGGTAACTGGTTTGCGGTTACGTTCGAGTTCGAGAGTTAAGTTCCTCTCTTCACGCAACTGCTCAAAGAGTTTCATCGCTTGGCTAAAATCTCCCAGGTTCTTGCCATTAATGGACGAAAGAATGTCACCGTTCTTTAGTCCAATCTTGTCATAGAGACTCCCGGTTTTAATGGCAAATAGCCTCAAGCCCACCGATTTCCCCTCTTTAAAGTATGGTACGGCCCTAGCCTGTGTGAGCAAAAGGGGCAAATTGTCTAGAGCGGTATTTAGTTCGCTCTCATTAACGATTATCTCCTCAGCGCCAGCAGGAGCCGCGCCACCGCCACCTCCTTCTTCTCCCCCTATGTCCTCAAGAGTCAGTGTTTCAACCTTTCCTCCACGCTCAAGCTCAACATAGGTGCTATAGACGGCTTTCAGGGTAGCCAATTCATAAACGGACTCACCGATCTTAAAGACCTCTTGGACGCTCTTTTGCTTCTCTTCGATAATCGCTTCTGACTTACCTCCTGGGCTGACAAAGGTGCCAATCAGGTTGAAGGGGAGAGGAGTTTCCACTGGACCTTCAGGGGCTGTGGTAGCAGCAGGTGTTGGCTTGTTCTGCACTTTTTGGGTGATTCCAAAGAGCTTGGTGTTTCGAATGGTCAGAACATCAGATCTATTAAACTTGCTGTCCCTTTCTGAGTCCTCTCCCCCTGCATTTCCTTCGAGCACGGCGGCCGCCCCAAGATCGATTTCACGAGCTAAAGACTGGATCATTTTCAGCTCTTTCGAGGGCTTCATCATCTCTTGGACGAGGAAACGGGTAGTAAGGACAATTATGAGGAAGAGGGTGGTCAGTAGGAGTCCTCGAAGAACCTTTGCTCCAAGGGAAACATTTCGACGGGTCAAGAGTTGCCGACTAAAGGCTTCTAAATCGAAATCTTGTAACTGGATGGTCGGCGAACGCATAGGCTGATGATAGCTTTCTCTCTGAACTGCCCGCAACCGAGCAAAGTGCCAGCAAAAAACGAAATAGCCAGCGAAGAGGGCCAGCGAAGAGGGAAAACGGAAATGCCGAGAGCGGAAAAGTCTTGTTCCTAGGAACTTCCCACCCGAGCCAATACCACCCGTGGTGGATTCTGTAGCTCAAGAATGGAGTACGACCACTTGCTCTTCAACTGAAGGTTGCCGGTTTTAGAAACCAGCAGGTCTCCAGCTTCAAAGCAGCTCATCGAGATCGCCTGTTCGAGTTGCAGCGGGAGGTCGTAGGAGATCATTCCATCGACCGGTTTAATCTTTGAGAAGGAAACAGGTGGCTGTAACGGGTCCTTCAATTCGATAGTGAGCTTATCGCCCGCTCGCGTCGAGCAGCGAATGTCTCTAACGATTGACCGGCCAAATGCGCTTTGGAAGTTCTTACTGTCTCTCGGGTTCTTCTCGGAGATGGCACGTGCCGATACCACTTGAGGGCTCGTTTCTAAGAAGGGGATTGAACGAGTTTGCGACGTAACGGCCAAGTCTTTCTGTCGGGCAGATTTTTTTGCAGCATCGGTTAGATCCTCATCGAGGAGATCTTCTACAGGCTGTCCGGAGTAGCTAGCCCGTCCGAGTCGGACGACGCTCGGCTGGTGGATGTCCTTTTCCTGGGCGGCTATGACCACTGGAGCTGCTAAGGGATTGTCACTAATACTGTCGGCGGTGGAGTCATTTGGAAGGCCAAATCTTGCGAGGGTCTGGTAATATCTTCGGCGCCGCTTTTCGTAGGCTCCCTCATAACCTTGCTTCCGGTAAAATTCTGCCACCATGTTTTCGTGCTCAGCAACTTTTTCCTGAGCGACTTTCAGATACTCCTTTACCTGAGTACGAAACATTGAGTGAGGAAACTCCTGTAAAAAGGTCTGGTAGTGTTCCAACGCTTTCTCAAGCGGCTCTCTATCCCGTCCAAGATCGGTGTTTACCAGCTGATGACTACGGCCGGCTCTCATCCTGACGTATGGAGAGCTATGAGATCCCGGATAGTTCTTAAGGATTCTCTCGTAAAGCGCCGCGGCTTCCGCAAAGTCATTCTGTATAAAGAGTGCGTCAGCAACCTTAATTTCGGAGAACTCACCATAGGGTCCTAAGGGAAAGGACTCGGCAACGGAGCGGAAAGCGTCCTGAGAAACCAGGTAGTAGCCGTTTGAGTACAGTTTCTTTGCGGTCGTAAAGAGATCATCCTCCGTTCCTTTCATAGCAGGGGTTTCTGAAAGAGGGATCTCCTTGGGTGCATCCTCTGGCTCATTGTTTGAGCCTGAACACCCGAAAAATACGAATGACAGAGAGCTGAGGAGGAGAAGGGTGAGGGTCGACCCTGAACCTTTATGGAGCAATTCAAAAAGCGGACGATTCATAAACTGGTTCTTGATGTGTAGAACCCGACAATCAAAATGCCCAGTTCTAACCGTTAAAAGCTAAGCGCTTTTGGCCAATTCTCGCGACTGGTATCTGTTATTCCGCTACGGAGCTATACTTCTGGAGAGCTATACTTCCGCGGGCTAAAGACTTACAACAATCGAAAGCTGTTTGATTGTTGCGAGTTTTTGGGAACTTGGCAACTCGAAAGAGTAAGTATGCTTTTCCCGAATTAATGAAGTATTTAGAGGGAGAGAGGGATGCGGGTAATTAGAACTCGTCAGGAGATGGTTAACAGCTCCGAGGTCCTTAGACAGGCTGGCGAAAAAATAGCGTTTATCCCAACCATGGGCTCTCTTCACGCAGGGCATCTGTCGTTAATGGAGTTAGCCAAAGGGCACTCCACGAAGCGTGTGGCGTCCATCTTCGTGAATCCCAAGCAATTCAACGTACAGAGTGATTTTGATAACTACCCGTCTGACGAGGAGCGGGATTTCGCCCTTTTGCGGGATGTCGAAGTTGATCTTGTCTTTGCTCCGGGAAGAGAAGAAATCTACCCCGCTGGTCATGAAACTGAGGTCGCCGTCGGGGAGCTCGCAGCTCGATTTGAAGGAACCGACCGGCCTGGTCATTTCCAGGGAGTTGCTACCGTAGTCTCTATCCTTTTTAACCTCGTCCGTCCTCATGTCGCTCTCTTTGGAGAGAAGGATTTCCAACAGGTAAGAATAGTAGAGCGATTGGTCACCGATTTAGGATTTCCGATGGAGATCGTGCGCGCTCCCCTTGTTAGAGATTCGGACGGACTCGCCTTGAGTTCTAGAAATGTAAGACTCTCAAAGGAAGGGAGGGGGCGAGCTTTGCAGATCTCAAAAGCACTATATGCGGTAAAAGAGTGCTTCTCTCAAGGGGAGAGAGATGTAGAGAAGATGTTAGCGGCGGGGTGGGCTCTTTTGAACGCTACCGATGGTGTAGATGTCGAGTATTTTGAGGCGGTGCGAGAGCGAGACCTTAATCCGGTGAAAGAAATCGTCGGAGACGAACCTTATCGAATCCTTACTGCTGCTTATGTGGATGGTGTGCGCTTACTTGATAATATTGGGCTGTAGATTCTTCTCCTATGAAGTCTTTCTTGCCAGTGAAACTCATCCAGTGAAACTCATCCGGTGAATGTATTTCCGTGAATGTGATGACCTGAATTTCTGTCTCGTGAAGATTACGCCAACAAAACTACATCAACAGTGAATTACATCAACAGTGAATTACATCAACAGTGAATTACATCAACAGGGCGCGAGCACGATCGGGAGAGAGATCTTGAAACAACGCCCCTTCTTGGCCAAAGGCATCATTCGAAGCACGTAGCAATCCAGCGATTCGCTCCGCTGTTTCAAATGCTTCATCTTCTGACATGGGAGGTTTTTCTTGCGCGAGGATCTTCGCAGTTCGAAGCGCTGCTCCGAGTTCCGCTTGCACACTCAGCAGAGCATCTCGTGCTTTGGACGGAGAGGCCGATCGAGCAGATGCCGTTCCAGCAGATTGTTGCTGGCTAGCCTGCAATGAGAGTCGTGTTTTGATCGAACCTGCGTCCATGCTTTTACGTATCACACAAAATTATGCTCAGGGAAAGTAGTCGGAGCAAGGATGTGAGTCCTGAATATATCGCCGCACTTTTCACTGAAGAGTGCGCAAATTCTCCTGCCGCCGTCTACGTGCTTCTCGTAAACAAATAGGCTCTGTGGTTTCCTTTTTGCGAGTTGGGAGCTTACCACCGTCTACTACTGACAATCGGTCAGCAGCGTTCTTTCTTTTCAGAGCCTCGTTCTGCTTTGAAGCGTACCTTTCTGCTCCATCCTCTTTGAAGACCGTCATTCCATCTACGAGTTCTTCGTAAAGGACTTCTTCGAAGCTATCGAGCTGCTGGTCCTGCACGGTTTTAAGCCGCAAACCAGAGTCCTTTAACTTCGATAAGGCTTTCTGAAACACCTTGAGCACCACTTTCCGCTCGGATTCGCTGAGTTCTGATAGGCAATCGAGAAACTCAGCAGCTCCGCCTCCACCCGCCCCATCAAGGAGCGTTTGAATCTGCATCTGTAAGCTAAAGAGGTTCCGCGTAAAGTGGCCCTCAACATCCTCTCTTTTCATGACAACATCCGCTTGCGTTTTTTGCGAGTTGGGGACGTTTACTTCACCAACCACCTATCTATCTGCGAAGAGAGGCTTGATGCTTCTGCCTGATTTCACTTTTGCAAGTGAGGGACCAATACTGTGCGAAGGTAAGTGGCTGAAAAAATGGGAGGACCAGTGGTCAACTGCTCTTAGTGATTTGTAAAATCTAGACAGTCTGTCGTTATTATCAACGCCCCACTCTAGGCGCTCAGTTTCTGTGCTACCCGGACACCGAGATTTTGCGCAATCTGCTGGAAGATGCTTTTCGAGTCATATCCGTGTTTTTCGTACTGCTCATCCTGAGTGGCGTGCGGGGTAAACGAATCTTTCGCTCCAAAGCGCAAAAATGAAATGCCTTCACTGAGAAGATCCGAGTCTGCTAGCAGTTCAAGGACCGCAGATCCCACCCCTCCGCTTAGAGCGTGGTCCTCTATCGTAACAATCATATCGTGCGACACTGCGCACTCTCGAATAAGCTCGCTGTCCAAAGGTTTGATCGAACGAAGACTTACAACGGTTGGTTGAAATTCATATTGGTCAGAGAGCTGCGCTGCAACTTCAAGCGCTGTCTGCACTGTAGGACCAGCTGCGAGAATCGCTACCCGAGCTCCTTGTTTCAATACCTCTGCTTTTCCAATTGGCAATACCGCAAAGTCTTCTTCCAGTGAAGCGCCAACCCCCTTGCCGCGAGGATAGCGAACAGCAACCGGGCCGTTATGTTGAAGGGCGGTATAGAGCATCTGCCGAAGTTCAGCCTCATCTTTTGGCGCCAGGATAGTCATGTTCGGAATTGTGCGAAGGAAGCTGATATCGAACAGTCCTTGATGGGTCTCTCCGTCATTCCCAACTGCACCTGCTCGGTCAATTGCAAATACTACGGGAAGATTCTGCACACATACATCGTGTACCACTTGGTCATATCCACGTTGTAAGAAGGTGGAGTAAATGGCACAAACTGGCTTGTAGCCAGCGCAAGCAAGTCCTGCTGCAAAGGTGACAGCGTGCTGCTCGCAGATAGCAACATCGATGAATTGTTCTGGTAATTCAGCTGCCAGTTTATCGAGTCCGGTGCCTGTTGGCATCGCCGCTGTGATACCGATGATCTTGGGATCTTCTTTGGCGAGCTCAATTAAGGTGTCTGCAAAGACGTCGGTGTAGGCAGGAGGAACTT
>JAGRAT010000459.1 GCA_020434495.1 Bdellovibrionales bacterium
TCCCAGTAAGGTCTGCAAGTTCCTTTCGGGTCACTTCAAGGACAAACTCCTCGTCCGGCTCTGACTTCAATCCGAGTCTGTTTCGAAGTCCAAGAAGCGCAGTAGCAATTCTCACTTCTACTCGGTCGTGAGCAAGTCGCCGCGACATGTCAAAAGATTCTCTTAAGCGGTGAGCCATGTGCTCCGAGAGCGCTCGGTACAGATGTGGAGCTTGTTCTAAGGCAAGTGCAAGACTCGTCTTTGGGATCTGCAGAATTTTTGTAGGTGCCTGAGCTCTCGCTGTAAATGGGGCATACTTTTCTTCCAGGCTGACTGTTAACGGAAGGATATCAGCCGGAGGGATAAAATCGACGATAAGTTCTTTTCCATTGGCGGAACTCTTTACAAGTATGATTCGACCTGAAATGACAAGAAAAGCACTCAGAAAAGGATCATTTTCATAAATAATGCTCTCGCCTTCACCCAAAGACCGAAGCTGTGAAGAGCTGGCAAGCGAAGTTCTTATATGCTCTGGAAAATCTGCCAAAGGCTGAATTTGAGAGAAGGCTTCCTCTGCGCTACTAATGTCCAAATGCTCAGATATAAAAAGTCTTTGGTTAACAGTAGCAGCACCCTCGGATGCTAAGCGAGCTTGATCACGTTTATGCCTGTCAAGAGCGATATCAATCGCCGGTTTCAGCTCCGACTCTTGAAACGGTTTCAAGATATAGCCGTATGGAGTGGTGACTCGCGCCTTTTGTAATGTCGCCTCATCAGCATGTGCTGTAAGATAGATAACCGGAAGTTGATAACGATCCTGGATATGCGCTGCAGCTTGTACTCCGTCCATGTCTCCACTAAGAACGATATCCATAAGAACGAGATTGGGTTTTTCTTTTTCGGCAGCCGCAATCGCATCTTCGCCGGTATCAACCACCGATGTGACCTGATAACCAGATTTTATCAGCTCCTCTTCAATATCAAGTGCTACGATTGCCTCATCTTCAACAACTAATATTCGTGGTTCCATATGACCTCTCCAACTTCAATTGTTCCTTTGTCTCCGACGAAAACGTGAATCTCATTCCATAACCTGGAGGGCCGAGGTGTTGCACCTCTGCTCGTATCTGCTTCGAGAGTCTCTGTATCAATCGGTGGCCTAAGGTTCGGTTACCTTTCCCTCTGTCGCTCTTCTCTGAAAATCCTGCCCCGTTATCACGAACCTCCAGGATGCACGTTCCATTACTATTTCTTCGAAAGGAAACTAAGACTTTCCCCTGCCGTTTCTCCGGAAAGGCATGCTGTAGGCTGTTGGTTACAAGTTCATTGGTGATTAGCCCACAAGGGATTGCCAAGTCTATGTCTAATGGCGATTGGTCGGCTTCGAGATCAAGCGTTATCTCCTTGTCCGCACCATTTGAGGACAAAAGCTGATCTACAAGTTCTTTTAAGTATGCGCCGAAGTTCACTTCAGCCAAATTACCTTTTCGATACAAGAGCTCGTGTAAGAGCGCCATTGAGCGCACCCGATTTCGGCTATCACGCAATGCCTTAAGACTTTGCCTATCTTCAATAGAACCGCTCTGCAATTTAAAAAGACTCGAGATAATCTGCAAATTGTTCTTTACGCGATGATGGATCTCTTTGAGGAGTACTTCTTTTTCAAGAATCGACTCTTCGAGCCGTTTTTGTATCTGTACACGTTCTGTTGTGTCACGAACAAACAAAATATACGTACTTCTCAGTTCAATCTGTGTTTCTGAAACGGAAACCTCTACAGGAAACTGTTCACCTCGCCGAATTCCAACGACTTGAACGGCGCTATGATCGACTCCAAAATGCTTGGCTTCCGAGAACTGCTCTAAAAGTGTATCAAGACTACGATCTTCTGATGCGATTCTCATAATACTGCGAATATCGGTCCCGACCAATTCCGACCCCTTTTTATTAAACAGGTCTTCCGCAGCAGGATTAATACCGCCGATTTTTCCATGAGCATCGACACGAACAATGCCATCAGGAGCGTTATCGACTATAGCAGTCGTGACTTCCTGTCGACGAATTGCTTCCGCTCGATGCTTCTCAGCGATTCGAACCAACTCTCTACAGAGAAGAAAGAATCCAGCAGCTCCCATCAAAGCAAAAAGGAGCGCTCCTACACAGAACTGAAAGAGTTGTTTCATTAATAGCGCTGTGCTTTGACTGTTCGGTAAGATTTGAATATACGAATAGAAAGGCATAGCTACAAAAATGATACTGAAAATTGAGAGCGTGAGCACGCCCAAGGTAGAGAAGATGGTAATGATGCGCCAAAGATCCGTGGCAGCAAAACTCGCTTTTTGATAGTACCAAAAAACAAAGCTGAAGCAGGATACTCCGATTACGAGGCAAAGGAGCGAACTCGTAAATGTTTGGGGAATGGATGTGCTCCATGTGTACGCGATCGGTAACTCCGAAACGTAGCCAGTGAAAGAGAGAAAACCAATACCAACGACAATTAAACTGAGAACACCAAGGAAGGGAGAGAAAATTCGACGTGCTTTCGTATTCTCCAAGCTCAGAACACAAAATCCTGAAAGGAACAGAGAGATGTTGGCTTGCGGAGAGAGAATCCAGGTGAAAGTCCCTGCCGTTTGAAGCGAACCTGGTAAAAACACACCACTCGCAATCAATCCAAAGAGGAGAAGCCCTACGCCAGACAACAAGCACGTAAGCCAGGCAACAATAGAGGCATACCAGTCCCACCTTAAGCAGGCAAAGATGATGGCGGAGACGGCAAA
>JAGRAT010000460.1 GCA_020434495.1 Bdellovibrionales bacterium
TGGCCTCTAAGGAGAATTCCCCACCATGAATGACGGCATATCGCTTCACAAGAGCAAGTCCGAGTCCGCCGCCCTGCTGCTCAAGCTTCTCGCGATTAATCTGCCCAAAAGTATCAAGGGCCATACCTACCTGATTCACGTTGACTCCGATCCCTCTGTCGCGCACCTCTATCCCCACAGCGGCATCCCGAGGGACAACGACAAGGTTCACCTCTTTCTTCTCGCCAGAGAATTTCATCGCGTTCTCGATCAATCGCCACACTATCTCCTGAAACTGCGGGACGTACACTCGAACCTGAGAATTTTGCGCGAAATCCTGGAAAGTAACAGCGAATCCGCTCTCTTGAATGAAATCATCTTTCGCTTTTAGAAACTCGGCAACCACCTCTCCAGGTGAGACCTCAACGGAGCGAGTATCATAGAGTCGCTGAGCGATCCCTGCTTCAACTTGTTGCATAAGCATAAAGTCATTGACGAGCTTCTCTAATCGCTGACCGCCTCGCTGAATAGCTTCGAGCAGAGACTTCGCCTTGTCTCCCTTAATCGTGTTCGATTGATCGAGCAAAAGCTCTGTTCCGGTATTGATCGCCACCAACGGGGTACGAAACTCGTGCGAGAGAGTATGAATAATTCGCTTCCTAAAGCTTTCATTCTTTTGATCATTCTGCTGCTTTATTCCACGAGACCGAGAAACCTTTCCCTTCACTAGCGAGAGAAGGTGCTCAGGATCAAAGGGCTTCACGATGTAATCATCTGCACCCGAAGCGATCCCCTCCTGTATATCTCGCTTCTCGGAAAGGGCCGTTAAAAATATAAATGGGATATGCGAATATTCAGGGATAGCCCGCACTTTCTCAAACAGGCCATAACCGTTGAGCTCAGGCATCATCACATCGCAAACGATAACGTCACAATCTCTGTCTTGAAGTAGTTCTAAGGCTTCTTTGCCATTGGAGGCACACCGCACATCATATTTCTGAGAAGCAAATAATCCATTAAGCACGTTAACGATCAGTGGGTTATCGTCCACGACCAGGATCGAGGGCTGAAGCTCAGGCCCTACTGATTGTTCGGTTTGCGGCGGCAATTGTTTCATGGTGCTAAAGTGTCTTCTCTTACAGGTATATCGTGCTAAAGACGCCGAGGCTTAAAGGGATTTTTTCAATGTTTTCTGAGGATTAGCTACAAGTATTTCGTAATCTCGAATCTCCAAAGAAAGCGATAACCCCCTAATACCTCATGGACTTTCTGAGAAAACGATTCTCGTATATCGTGCGTTCCTTTCCCGCGGTTCATGGAGGAGTGAAGTATGACTGAAGAGCGCCTATTCGTAATTTTCCCCGGACAGGGAGCCCAAGCGGTCGGAATGGGAAAGTCCCTGGCGGAACACTCGCCTAAAGCGAGGGAGCGCTTTCAGGAAGCCGACGAAGTGCTTTCCCTACCGCTTTCCTCGTACTGTTTCGACGGCCCGATAGAAAAGCTTACTGAAACCGCGATTACTCAACCCGCACTTCTCACGGTTAGTGTCATCGCATTCGAACTCTGGGCTGAAAAATGCGGCACCAGTTCTATCCAGGCCGGCGCAGGTCACAGCCTTGGTGAATACTCAGCGCTCGTTGCCGCTGGTGCTATTTCTTTTGCTGACGCTCTTCGGGTTGTTCACAACCGCGGAAAGTTCATGCAGGAGGCCGTTCCTATGGGAGAAGGGAGCATGATAGCGGTGCTTGGAAAAGAACTGGCGGAGGTCGAAGAGGCTTTAGACGGAAGTGCAGTGGAAATCGCAAACATCAACGCCCCGGGTCAGATAGTGCTTGCCGGGAGCGCCACTGAGGTACGAGCCTTCTCTGAGAAGCAGACGGGATGGAAGATTAAAGAGCTCCAAGTAAGCGCTCCCTTCCACTGCTCCCTTATGAAATCTGCCGAGCAAAAACTCGCTCCTCTCGTTAATGATGTTGCAATAGCAGTTCCGAAGTTTCCAATAATCCAGAATGTCTCGGCTGAACCGACGACCGATCCGGAGACGATTCGTCGAAATCTCATCGACCAGGTTTGTGGAAGTGTGCGGTGGGTGGATTGTGTTGAAAGGGCTGCATCCCAATTTGGGGTGACCAAGGCTATTGAGTTCGGTTCAGGTAAGGTCCTTTCGGGATTGATGCGACGAATTCGCAAGGATTTACCGACTGCAAATATTAGTGAAATTGAATCAATTGCTTGACGAGACACTTGAGATCCTGAGCCATAAGGAGCACTCTACATAAGGTTCAGTTTCAAACGAGATAGACAGGTACATTCATCACGATGAACGAGCAAATGAATAGTAGGCATCCACTGCTAGCGCGAATCGGCAATACCCCACTGGTAAAGTTAGATATCGAAACCGAAGCAACTGTTTACGCCAAACTTGAATTCCTTAACCCAGGTGGAAGTATCAAGGACAGGGCAGCGCTCTATATGGTTGAAGATGCCGAGCAGCGGGGATTGCTACAACCCGGTGGGACTATCGTGGAAGGATCGTCCGGAAACCAAGGGATAGCCCTCGCCATGATTGGGGCGGTAAAGGGATATAGAGTTATTATCGTCGTTCCGAAACACACCAGTGCGGAGAAGAAAGCAGCGCTTCGAGCTTACGGAGCCGAACTGCATATCGCCCCTGATGCAGCTACTCACGACGATCCGAACTCATACAGCGAAACGGCTAAGCGACTTGCGAAGACAATTCACGGCGCTTTTATGCCGAATCAGTACTACAAC
>JAGRAT010000461.1 GCA_020434495.1 Bdellovibrionales bacterium
AGTTCCCTTTAGTTAAATTTCTGATGTGAAAAGAGGCGAATCGATCTCTTCGAAAATGAGCTGTCGAAAGTTTATTCTATTTCGACCGTGAGTATTGAAGATCTCCTAGTAACTGAGTTGCACTAGTGGGGAGACCTTGGTTCGTATAATCTTATATTGCCAATCCGAATGGTCTTCTCCCGTGACCGGATTCAAGGGATTTGCCGCAAAAGCGCAATAAAATATCTCGCTTCCGCAGGTTGTCGCCCCAAGAGTTGGGAGAAGGGTCGTCAAGTTGTTATTACAAGGAATTTGGCTTCCTGCTGATACGGCGGGACAACTCCCAAAGGTATCGAGGGTCCAGAAGGCGGGGGTGGGAGAAACAGAGTCACATGCATCGGGCACTGAGGCGGCAATGTGTCCAATACACCATTGCACACCGTCGCTAGCTCCGGGAATAGTGGCTCGAATGGAATTTTTCATATCATCTATGGTATCTCCCGGCGCGGACCCCTTATATTCGACACGCCCGTTTCCAACATTGAGGTGACGGCCAAATTCTCCATGTGCTGACATGCTAGTGTCTGCCTCAGAGCGTGTTAGCTGCCTGTCGATGTAAGTGGTGGAGTATAAATTTTGAATGTTGGCACTTCCTGCCGCTGTTATTCCACCGACAACAAAAACCACGATTGTTGCAAGGGTGATAGATACAGTCACAAGGGAGGCCCCTTGCTCATTGCCGCTTCGTTTTAGAACCTTTTTCACAAATCTTTCCCTTTTTTAGGTACCCTTGTTCTTAGCCACCCGTACTGCAACATGACGCAAATTGCCCGATATCTTAAATTGACAGTTGCATACAGAATTATGATAGCCCTCAGCGCCTATGTAACCTATAAATCGGCTTATCGACCAATATCCCTGCAATTTTTATACTACACTGTTTAATTCCTGACTTGGTAACATGTGAGTGGCTCTGATGCCCCATACCGAATCGATAACTTACACAGGTTTGCCGGTCGGTATGGACGGCATGAATAGTGCAACTAGGTGATTCTCTTAGAAGCTGAAACAGCCCAGAAGCGGTTTTGGGAGTATGTGCATCTCCTCTGATAGCTCTATCTGGAGTTTCTTGCCGTGTGATTTTAGTTAGTTGGTTTGTGATCTATTCGAGCGAGTTAAGAATAGCGCCTTTTGAAGCGTTCGCCTAACATCAACAAATATGGAGAATTTTGAGGTCATAGGTTTTCAGAGTTGTGGTTCGGTACGTCGTTGCTGCCTCCGAGAGTCGGGGGCCGTTTTGGTCGAACTCGGCTTTACTCTTCCACTATTGCTCTTGTTTGGTTTTGGAGCCGTCTACCTTGGCCATGTGTTCTCGGCAGAATCAGGTTTGTTGACTGCTTCGGCGGCAACGAGAATTGCTGTTACCCGTGCTCAGATAAGACCTCCAGATCCATCCGTCCTTGCAGATTATCCGATCCCTGCAGTTCGGGACTATGCGGTTAATGGCAATGTCACGCCGCGGCTGGAGGGATTGCTCTCTTCTCCTGAAGATCTTGCTGCCGCAGGTGATCTGGAATCGCTATATGACCCTCTGATAGCAACGGTTTTTCCTGATATTGACCCTACAATTGCCGGGCCACAACCCGGGACCCTATCGGATCTCTCGGAAGAGTATCTCTACAGCATGGTGTATTCGATTAATCTTCTACGACAAACCCTGGGGAATGCCACAAAGGTTCCCTGCATAGGGAATATGCAGCCAGGATGCATCCGCTGTCTTCCCCTTCCAGAGCCAAACGATCCAACAAACCCAAATGTTCCCGGGTTTGCCGGAATTCAGTGTGAGTACGTACCAGCCAGTATCTTTGTCAGATCCTTGGTTGGTATGGCTGGGCTTTTGGGATCCGGTAATGAGCTTGCATTCTTGGAGCGAGTGACCCAGTCGCACGCGGGTTATGCCTATACTCATGGAGATGGAAGTTGATGGCTTTTGATCTGCGTCCTGTTAGAGCGTATTTACGGCATCTCGCTCGGGGTGGTCAAAGCGGTGCCGCGATGCTTGTTGCCGTCGCCTGCCTTCTCGGATTCATTATTTTTATCGCGGTGCTTGGCGCCGATATTCCTACTGGTCAAAAAGCGAATGTCGCCGCACAGTTTGTTGCAGATGAGGTTATAAATGAGGTGCGGGATATCTTTAAGCTCACCTCGACTCAGAGCGCGATAATCTCAGCGGTGAACGCACCGGTTCTCCAGCGTGGTGGGGTGGTTGAGAAAGCCCCCAAAGGTGGAGCCGTTTCTTACGATAATCGTTTTCGAGTAACACGACTGGATCTTATCGTTCCGCCAATTGCTGAAGTATTTCCGCCAACTTCGGCCAGTGATCTGGTCGGTGGTGTAGGGTCCTATACCTTTGCTGCATGGAGTGCTGCCTTTGGAGTATCTGCTCTCACCTGCCCTCCTTCCGCCAACGGTAATTGTCATATCTATACAGATGTTAGTACGCCCGATAACTATGATGGAATTGCTAATGGAGCGGACGACTTTACACCGCCCGGGCTTTGGGCTCTTCGAGATGGCGGTGCGCACTTTGGGGTCATCGTTGAAGTAGAAGCGAGTACGCTGTTCTTGCGTATAGCTGGTACGCGACGGGTAACAGGGCGTGGAAAGGCGGTCGTTTCTGTTGTTCATCGAAATAGAGATGGGTTACTAAATAATCCGGATCCGGGGGAGAGCAATCAGCCCTCTTATATTATTGGATTTGATCCA
>JAGRAT010000462.1 GCA_020434495.1 Bdellovibrionales bacterium
AGCACCAATAAGGTGAAAACAGTAACCACTAAAGAAGATAAAGAGATTTTCGATGAATGCACACGATTCGACGAATGCACACGAGGGAGAGGAAGTGATGACTGAGGAATCCGACTCATCCGTGAGCGAGCAGTCTGCTGTTGTGGATGCCACTGGAGATTCTGGTTTCGTGGATGAATCAGCTGCTGGTGACGTTGTCGCGAACGATGGTGCAGTGAACGATGGTGCAGTGAAAGATGGTGCAGTGGACGATGGTGCAGTGGACGAGATTGCAGTGAACGAGATTGCTGCGGCTGATAATACTGCTGGGGATGAGGGCGGTTCTGAGGATTCGGACGCAAATGATGGTGACTCTGATGAGCCAGCAGAGCGTCAGATTCGAAAAGACCTCAACTGGTATGTTGTCCAAGCCTATTCTGGTTTTGAGCAGAAGGTGAAGCGAGCGCTCGAGGAGCGTATTCGGCTAAACGACATGGAGAATTTCTTTGGAGAAATTCGAGTTCCTGAAGAGACCGTTGTTGAGCTCGTAAAGGGACAAAAGAAGACATCTACCCGAAAGTTCTTTCCTGGCTATGTATTAGTTCAGATGGAGATGAATCAGGATACTTGGCACCTCATTAAAGAGACGCCAAAGGTTTCTGGCTTCATTGGTGACGAAACGGATCCTCAGCCTCTTTCCCCTGAGGAAGTTGAGCGCATCGTTCAGCAGGTTGAAGAGGGAGTGGCTGCGCCGAAAGCGAAGCTTACCTTCAGTGAAGGTGAGACGGTTAAGGTGGTTGATGGGCCGTTCTCTGACTTTAGTGGAACGGTAGAAGAAGTTAAGCCGGAGAAAGGAAAGGTCAAAGTGTTGATTAGCATATTTGGCCGTGCTACCCCTGTTGAGCTTGATTTTATACAGGTGGAAAAGGCTTAATCCCTTAAAATTACACAAATTATTCTGAGATAGTTGTTTGAGAGACTAAAGTAATGGCAAAGGAAATTCAAAACGTCGTAAAGCTTCAGGTTCCAGCTGGCCAAGCAAATCCAGCACCTCCGATTGGTCCGGTGCTCGGTCAAGCCGGCGTGAACATCATGGACTTCTGTAAGCAGTTTAATGCGAAAACTCAGAAGCAAGCAGGGGATATCCTCCCTGTGGTGTTGACGGTCTACAAAGATCGGTCGTTCACCTTCGAGCTTAAGCAGCCTCCTATGTCGTTTCTTATTCTTCAGGCGATGAATAAGAAAAAAGGCTCCGGAGTTCCAAACCGAGAGAAGATCGGAAAGATCACTATGTCTCAGGTTCGAGAGATTGCACAGCGAAAGATGCCAGATCTCAACACAACTGATATCGATTCGGCTTGCAACACTGTGATGGGAAGTTGTCGAAGCATGGGAGTAGATGTCGTAGAGGCGTAGGAGATCGGTCGCGTAGGATCTTAATGGGATGGTGTCGCGCTATTGAAGGGTGATGCTGCTGGAAGAAAAGTTTCTTTAAGAAAGAGAGAGAAGAAGATGGCAAAGAAGGGAAAACGATATCGCAAAGTGAGCGAGCAGATTGCGGCAGGAAAAGAGTATCCGCTAGAAGAAGCGTGTGAACTTGCCCTTTCTACCAAGTCGGCAAAATTTGATGAAGGCGTTGATATCGCGCTTCGTCTTGGGGTTGATCCTCGAAAAGCGGACCAGAATGTTCGCGGCAGTGTGGAGCTTCCTCACGGCCTTGGAAAGACTGTTCGTGTAGCTGTTTTTGCTAAAGGCGAAAAGGCGAAGGAAGCCGAAGCGGCGGGAGCTGATATTGTTGGTGCTGAAGACCTCATGGAGAAAATTCAGGGCGGGTTCTTGGATTTTGATAGTGTGATTGCAAGCCCCGACATGATGGCGTTGGTTGGTCGGCTTGGAAAGGTTCTTGGACCCCGTGGTCTAATGCCTTCTCCGAAAGTTGGAACAGTTACCCCTAATGTTGCTGATGCGGTGAAGTCCGTGAAGTCTGGACGAGCTGAGTTCCGAGTGGAAAAGGCCGGTATTGTGCAGTCTTCCATCGGTCGAGCAAGTTTTTCAACGCAACAGATTAAAGAGAACTTAGAGGCGCTTCTTTCGGCAATTAACCGTATGAAGCCGTCTACAAGCAAGGGGGTCTACCTCCAATCTGGTTACATTTCCCTAACGATGGGGCCAAGTGTGCAGATTGATTTGACTCCAGTGAGGAACGCTTAGCGGATTTTAAGGAAGCTAAAGTTGTAGCTTAGTTTAGATAGGCCAGAGCATTGAAATGGGGCAGGGGGTGGATTTTTTTCGCCACTTGGCTCACATTAGCAGGCCTTTTGAGTTGATAGGAAGCCCGAGATGGACAAAGCAGCGAAGGTTGAAGAGATAGAGAGACTTACTGGTCAGTTTAATTCCAGTATTGTTGCGCTTTGCGCAGACTATAGGGGGTTGACGGTCGAGCAGATCACCAATCTTCGCTCTGGTCTGAAAGAGAAGGGCGCTTATGGCAAGGTGGTGAAGAATACGCTTGCGAAGATCTCAGCAAACAAAGCGCATGAGGCTGGTGACCAGGAAGAGGTCCAAAAATTCGTCGCGCTCTTTAACGGACCGAGTTTGGTTGTGTTTTCTGAGAACGATCCCGTTTCTCCGGCAAAGGTGCTTGCAAATTTTGCAAAAACCAACGAAGCGCTGGAGATTAAAGGCGGGTTTTTCGAGGGGAAATTCTTAGACGTAGATGCAGTTAAGAATCTCGCGA
>JAGRAT010000463.1 GCA_020434495.1 Bdellovibrionales bacterium
GCTCTACCCTTTCAACCTTCCCGTCCCTTAAGACTCCATTTCCTGGAAAATCCTGTGGGCTTTGTTCATTCAACTCGGCCATTTGAAGTAATTATACCGAGCTCTACGGGCCATTCCAGCGATACCGTACTGAACAGAACGACTGCTCTAGAGCAGTCGTTTCTCTCTTCGGTAAGGACGTCATTCCGTGATAGACGCAAAAATCTACTGCAAGTTTCGAACAGCTTGACCAAGGACCTGTCGTCCCAGTCTCCCCGCTTCTCTCATTGACTTGTTGATGGTGCGCAACTCTTGGTTTAGGGATTTGAGCTTGTCAGAAAGTCGCTTTGAAGACTCAGCAGTTGTGCTACTCGAAATCTCTTCGAGTTTTCTCTGCTGACGAAGTTTTTGTTTCGTTAACTTCCGGAACGCTTCTGGCAGGGGACCTCGTGCCCTCTTTGAATTCTTTTTTGAGTTTTTGAGTGTGAGCTCATAGACTGAGGAAGTCACCCCTGCCTCACTGATGATGGCTTGGTGATGAGCGATGAACTGTTTCTGCCGACTCTTTCCTTTCTTTCGGCTCTTGAGATTCGGAACGATGAAGTCTACGTATCCTTCAAGAGTTCCTTCAATATTTTGCTCCAAGGTGCTGCAGTAGCGTGCTAGAGAAAGAGAAGTATAGTTGTCTGAGTTTAGAGCGATTACCCCAGATGATGTTGCACCAGAAAGCGCCCCGCTGAGGCTTCCCGCTACACAGAACCGCTTTCCAGCGAGCTCTTGAGCAGTAGAGGTGACTGTGAATCGAATATGATCACCTGTGTTACCAGAAGAGAGATTTTGAGACATCCGCAGTGAAGAAGACCCCGGATTATTTGGATCTGGAGTCGGATCGGGATTTGGTGTCGGGGTAGGAGTAGGAGTTTCTCCACCATTGCTCTCTCCGCCGCCTCCAGAGGTGCCGTTTCCAGGTTGACGGATAGATTGTTCGTTTAGAGGGTCTTGTCCGATCTGACAATCAAAGAGGAGTTGATCAAGGGTCTTCTTGTACGACTGACGATTTCCTGACGGGTCAGTGGCGGTTACCTTAAACCAGTCGTCTCCATTCTGAAGATGTCCAAGGGCGAAAGTTTGTGTTCCGTTTGAGACGTTTGTTCGGATCTCTGTGAAGTTGTCGGAAAACTCGATGGCAACCGTACTCAGCTGGTCTGAATCATCCCAGGCATCAACAGTCAGCCCTTGAGCCGGATCGCATGCTGGTTTGCCACTGGAAAGGGCTCCGTTCACGGTCGGATGAAACCTATCAAAGTTTGCAGAAAGAGTATTGGTCCAAGAGGCGCCATTCTGAGGAAAGCTATCTTCGTTAGGAATGTGGTTATCTATCCAACGGCCAAAGCGATAGAGCCATTGAGCAAATGTGATATCATTCTTCGAGCACCGTGCGGTGTTCGGGTGCGCGTTCGGATTGCCGTGAATACTGCTAAACACGAAGTTCGGCTGGTAAAAGGTGTCATTGTTGTCTCTTCCATCCAGGCGACGTCCATGACCGGCCCAAACCGCTGGGCTAGAGTTTGCGCCACCAAGTGGGAAGATATAATTCTTCGCGCGTAAATCGGTAAGTGTTTGAGAAGCGGTAGTAACGGTAAATGCTGCTTCACCACTTCCACCGGTTCGATGGCAGTCCTTGCAGTATGTTTCCATCCCTTGGAAAAGGTAGGAGGTCTGACCCCAGATATCTTGCTCTCGAGTTGGTGTGTTGCTCACCTGCATAACTGGAGAACAGCTCTCATCGTAATCTACATATGGAGTAGAGGTTCGTAAGTCTGGGATTTCATACTGTGTTGTGCTTGCAATCTTTGAGGCCCAAGGGATTCCTGGCTTGGAGTGCTCATGGCATCCACCGCAGTCGGTCCGCCGCTCACCATCGAGTTCAGAATGCCAACTCAGCTGGTCGGTAAGTTTATAGCCGGTTTCCGAGTCAAGAATCTCTAGTTTAAAGGGAGTCTTTGATGGGATCATCGCCGCAAATGAGGTGTCTCCGCTTGGATTGTTCAGTACATCAACAACACCAAGGAGCCTTGTAAGCTCGTGTCGCCCATTATTCGCGTAACGGGTTTTGTCGACTTTGTTATCAGTTTGAAGAATAGCTATACCGAGTACATGCTCAGGGAGTACGGCAGTGTCACAGGTTGAGTTCATGTTGTTTCGGTCTCGAACCTTGCTGAGAATCGCCATGCTCCCAACACTCATGGACGGCTTAAACTTCTGACCAGAGACGCGACAATCTGGAGGAACGATATCTGTGTGATCAAGGCTTGAGGAGCCAATAACCGCAGCAGCGAGCCCATCCTCATGAGCGGATTTCGGTTCGATTTGATTCTCTCCGCCGAAACGCTTTGGTCCACTATTTGTCCGGTGAAGCGGAATAGCTGGGGTTGGCCACAGCAGACTAAAGTAGTCATTGGTGTCGTCAACAATAGTTTGCATCGCCCCTGGTGTGAGTGGATGCCACGGTTGAGGATTTCCCTCCTCGAGAGTTCGAAGAATGATGTGAGAGCGGTATATGTTCTGCTCGTTAATGTTCTCGGTGCACGCTGTAGAAAATCTGTTGTGTGCACACGAAGGAGAATATGCGGCGTAGAGTTCGCGTAGCTGCGCATCTCCACCTCGCGGAGTGGTGAATTTTCCAACCCAGGCTCCTATCGTCCCTCGAGACGGGGAGTCTTGGTCTGAG
>JAGRAT010000464.1 GCA_020434495.1 Bdellovibrionales bacterium
GGGGCGGCATGAAACGCTTTTTTTACTTGCATTGCTTCTTCGCGGTTCATGGCAAGCGGCTTTTCTACAAAGACATGTTTTCCAGCCTGAAGGGCCCGTACGGTAAGTTCGGCGTGGGTATTATGCCTCGTAGCTACTACAACAACATTGGTACCTTTATCATTCAATACTTCCGAAACATCTGTTGCATGAAAGTTAAATCCAAACTTTCTTGCAAGATCAGCACTGCCCATTCCCGATTGACTGACAACACCAGTGAACCGCGCTTCGGTTGAGGCAAACGATGGAAGAAGGACTCCGCGGACATAGTTTCCAGCGCCGATAAATCCAAAGGTCGGTGCCCCTGAAGATGGCTTAATGGACTTCGCCTTCTCTCCCCGTACGAGATCAATGCGGGTTCTTTTGGCCAATGGGGTAGATGGATACTGAAAGAGATAGCCATACCCCTTTGCTTCAGTGAGTATGCGGTCGTACGCAGCGGCTGCCCCGTCAAAGGGGATACGCTCTGTAATGAGCGAACGGACATCAAGATTGCCGGAGCGTATGAGTTCGAGCACAGCTTCGAAATTTCGCTGCTCTGTCCAGCGAACATACCCGACCGGGTAGTCGAGCCCTTCTTTCTCGTATCCCTCATCATAACGACCCGGACCATAAGAGCAGGATACTTGGAAGGTAAGCTCTTTCTTGAAAAACTCAGTTCGCTCAAGGTTAAGCCCAACTACCCCGACAAGGATGATTCTTCCCCTCTTCCTCGTCATACGGGGCGCGCTCGCTATCGGGCCGTTAGAGCGAGTGCTTGCTGTAATCAGCACGCCATCTACTTCCTGGCCACCGTTAGCGTTGATAACTCGTTCTGTTGGATCCTCGTTTGGAGCAACTACTAGCCCCTCTACTCCAAAACGTTTTGCGGTTTCTACCCGCTCTTCACTGATATCAATCCCGATAACCTTACAGCCATTAGCTTTAAGGATTTGACAGGTGAGCACGCCGAGTAAGCCGAGGCCGAATACGGAGAAGGTTTCACCGAGGGAAGGCGCAGCTAACCGAACACCTTGTAAAGCAATAGCGCCAAGGACAGTAAAGGCGGCGGCTTCATCGCTTACGTCGTCTGGAATCTTAGCGACAAGATTCTCGGGCACCGCAACAAGTTCTGCATGGTAGCCATTGGAGACAACTCGATCGAGGACTTTAAGATTCTTTACCCCTTCTCCAACTTGAATGACGGTTCCGACATTCGAATACCCAACCGGGAGAGGCTGGTCGAGCTTTGAAAACACGGCTCGAACGGTAGCTTCAACTCCGTCGGTTCGCATCTTTTGTAGTACTTGTTTTACCTTATCAGGTTGCTGTCGAGCTTTTGAGATCCACCCGCCCCTACCAAAGTCAGCAAGCATTCGCTCGGTACCGGGAGAGATAAGAGAGCACTGGGACTGGACTAAGACACACCCCTTTGGGCAGTGTGGTGTTGGTATTTCTAAGGTTTCAGCAGCACCGGTCCGTAAATTCTGAAATATCTGCTTCAAACGGATTACCTCCCAAACAATTTGCCGAGCGAGCATAACACCGCTCAGAGCAATATTGTACGTTCTTACTGTAGTTTTTTGCGGCAAGAAACTATACTGACTGGCCTATGCAGACCATTCATCTGATAGCCGCTGCACGGCCAAATTTCATGAAAATTGCTCCGCTTTATCACGCGCTTAAAGACGCTAGTGGATTTGCCGTGAAGGTCGTCCATACCGGGCAACACTATGATGCCAATATGTCTGGTACTTTTTTTGAAGAACTTGGTATCGGTGACCCTGACTATCATTTGAAAGTTGGCTCTGGGACTCATGCAGAGCAAACCGGCCGGACGATGATCGCTTATGAAAAGCTCATCGGCGATAACCGACCAGATCTGACTGTGGTGGTTGGGGACGTAAATGCAACCCTTGCTTGTGCGCTCGTTTGCGCCAAGATGCACATTCCGCTGGCACATCTTGAGGCGGGCCTGCGGTCCTGGGATCGAACGATGCCAGAGGAGATTAACCGGATTGTAACGGATTCAATTGCGGACCTGCTCTGGACCCCATCTCCGGATGGCGACGAGAATCTTATAGCTGAGGGAATCCCTCCAACGAAAATTGAACGCGTTGGGAATATCATGATCGATTCACTGCTCATGAAGTGGGAAGCGATTGAGAGTCACCGAATACTAGAAGATCTTGAACTCTCCGAGAATCAGTACATACCCATTACTCTTCACCGTCCATCAAATGTAGATGATGTTAAGAAACTTACCTCTATAATTTCTGCGCTGATAGAAATTGAGGATTCAGGTACCCCAGTCGTGTTTCCAGTTCACCCAAGAACGAAGCTGGCCTTGGAAAAGAGCGGACTGTACGAAAGGTTAGAATGTTCCTCGAACATAAAATTGCTAGAGCCGCTCCCCTACAATGCTTTCTTGAAATTGGTGAGCAAAGCCGCTTTGCTCATTACTGATTCGGGAGGCATTCAAGAGGAGACAACTTATCTTGGAGTGCCGTGCCTAACGCTGCGTGAAAATACCGAGCGTCCAATTACAGTGGCGCAAGGAACAAACCGGTTAGTTGCCGCTGAGAATCTCTATGACAACGTAAAGAGCGTTCTCTCATCCCCGCGTGGTCATCATCAATGTCCCGAACTTTGGGATGGAAAGACGGCAGCACGGGTTGTGAAAGCGATTAG
>JAGRAT010000465.1 GCA_020434495.1 Bdellovibrionales bacterium
TGCTATTCCTGACGATGCCGAACTCTCCTCAATCCTCGCTCACGAGATTGGGCATGTGCTAGCCGGTCATACCCAACCCGATCCCGTAGAGGAAGCGCAACAGATGCTCGCGTCAATTACCGGGGACACGGCAAGCCGAATGATGACTATTTACGGTAATAATACGATATCAGCACTCGCCGGATTAGGTGGCCTCATTGCCTCGGAGCTCATGGAAGCTCTCATCGTTAATCCAAACAAACAAGCAAACGAATTGGAGGCCGATCAGCTCGGTCTTTTCGTCATGGCGGAAGCCGGGTTCGATCCGAGAAAAGCGATCAGTTTTTGGACGCGGGCACAACATGACCCGAACTTCCAAAGTACTCCAATTGAATTTCTCTCAACTCACCCCTCTTCTGAGACCCGACTCGAACGACTCCTCCAGATACTTCCGCAAGCAATGACTCGATATGAACAGCGAGGGTCAGGTGATGGCAACGGAAACGAAAAAGCCAGCGTACTGTCCGAGCACGCAATGGAACAGAGCGTTGCTGCCAGAGACCACGCCACCCTCCCACCAAGTGAATCATCAAAGAGATGGATAGCAGCCGAGCAGGGGATTTCCGTATTCGGACAGGCAGATAAGAGTGCTGCACAGATCGGCACCCTTGATAAAGGGCAACATGTGACTGTCAAGCATCGCTTAAGAAGATGGTTATTTATTACTGCTCCGTACGAAGGTTACGTAGAGAGCCATCGGTTTTACCCAGAAAATTAGCTTTTTTCTCTCCCACAGCGAATTTTCCCTCAAGGAAATACAAAAACTGCCGTTAACACCTTTGTGTAGAACCAGTAAGGAGACTGCACAAAACCAAGGCTCTTCAAAAGGAAACACATGGAGGTTCTAGAAGAGATTGCTTGGAAGCAGTAGATAGTAATGGATGTATCAGAAGTTAAAATCACAAAATCAGTCGATTCCGTAAATAAAACACGGCAATCATCTCAACGCTCAGCATCAGAACTTTCGGCAGACAAGGTCAACTCGACCCGGTCCGAAGCTGTACGTACCGAATCTGTGCGAATAGACGTTTCGGAACGTGGCGAGCGCAACAACAAGACCAGAGAAAAAGCCAATCAAGTCATAGGAAGTCTCAACATCGTAGAGAAGACCGCTGATGACTTAACGGCAATCGTAAATGCCCTGGCCGGCATTACCGACCAAGCGTCAGACAACTCACTCAGCGAATCTCGACGACAAGTACTCGATAACGAAGCTCAAGATCTCCTACGCGCCATAGATGAGCGCAGTCAGGTAAAAACGAGCGACGGTGCGAGACCGTTACAGGGGGATCCGATTGAGCTTGATATCGAAGAGTTTGAAGAGAAGGAGCTCGGTAAGGCCTTAAAGGTTATCCTACCGGAAACTTCGACCGAACAGCTTGGGCTTGCAACCGCCTCAGTCTCGAAAGTCGAACAAATTCTCAATACGAGAAGAGCGATTGAGAATGCGCGAAATCAGCTCGAGCAGCTTCGCTCTCAAGTTGATGACTCTAAGGTGGCAGTTCAGAAAGTGCTCGAAAGAGTAGATATCGCTGCCCAGAACCGAGAAGCTTCAGAAACATCAATTCGTGATGTGGACGCCGCACTTCAGCTCACTGGCGGTCTTGCTGCCGGTATTGGTGCGAATCCGGATGAAGCCTTCAGCGCTGCAGCTGTAGCGGGTTCTTCAATTCGACTCCTCTCTGGGGAGTAAGGATATTGTCAGAGGCGAGGTTTCACTTCGCCTCTACACATCGACCTCGTAAGACAAGACAATGCTCATGACCGGAAATTCTGAAGCCTAGCGACCGCACCATCATTCATTGATGGCATGTTGTATCGAGCGAGCTTTTCCTTGCTCACCCACGACAACTTTTCATGTTCCAATGCCCGCTCTTTACCGTGAAGTATCTGACACCGGCAGAAGTGTAACCTCCAGTGAAAGCTACTGTCCGAGAACTCCTCAATATGAAATGGCGGGCGAACGGATACCTCGACTCCGAGCTCTTCTAGAACCTCTCGCTTCAGTGCAGCTCGAATAGATTCTCTTCCCTCGCGCTTTCCCCCGGGGAACTCCCAGTTACCTCCCTTTCTTCGCTTTCTTTTGCCGAGCAAGTATCTCCCTTCACGATGAATGCACCCAATGGCAACATCAATCGAACTTTTATCCCGAGTCTTGCCCCTCGCTTGTGCCCTAGCCGGTGCCTCCACCTTCTCCATCGAATAAAAGTGGCAGAAACTTCGAAGAGGACACTCGCCGCACTTTGGACTCCGAGCAGTACAAACCAAGGCGCCAAAGTCCATCAGCGCATAGTTCAGCTTTCGACTACTTCTCGGTCTCAGTGCGTAAACAGCCTCTGCACGTGAGGGCACCTGAGATGTTGGACATCCGAAAACCCGCTGGAAGATTCGATTGATGTTGGTGTCGATTGCCGGCTCACGAGCTCCGAAAGCGAAGCTCATTATTGCACTCGCTGTATAGGGTCCAACTCCCGGAAGCTGCTCCCATGCCGACTTTTCACGAGGGAGCTCACCATCAAAATCTGAAACAACTACTCGAGCAGCAGATAAGAGATTTCTCGCTCGTTGATAATACCCAAGACCTCGCCAAACTTTTAGGAGAGACGGCCAACGAGCCTTCGCAAGGGCGTATACATTTGGAAAGGTCTTCAGGAAGGAATGGTAGTACT
>JAGRAT010000466.1 GCA_020434495.1 Bdellovibrionales bacterium
GATCATCCACTAGCAGATACCGTAGCGAACCTCCCAAAGCGATCGGGGGTGTATCTGATGAAGGACGCCAAAGGCACGGTGATTTACGTTGGGAAGGCGAAGCATTTACGAAATCGCGTTCGCTCGTATTTTTCTGGGAATGATGAACGCCATTCCGTACCGTACATATTGAAGCGAGTGACCAATATTGAGGTCATAGTTACAGAAACGGAGCATGCGGCGTTCGTTCTGGAACGTGATCTCATTACGAAGTATAAGCCGCGATATAATATTCGGCTCAAGGATGACAAATCCTATCTCCACGTAAGAATTGATCGGCAGGCTGCATGGCCAAGGCTTGAGCTTGTGAGAAGGCCGATGCAGGACGGCGCTGACTACTACGGACCATTTACGTTTTCTTATGAACTTCGAACCGTATTAGACCTCATTCGGCGGGTAGTGCCGTTACGGACCTGTAGAGATGCAGTGTTTCATAATCGGACACGCCCCTGCCTTGAGTATCAAATAAAGCGTTGCGCTGGTCCATGTTGCTTGGAAGTTGAGAGAGAGCAATACGATAAGTGGCTTGATCAAGCAGTGAGTATTTTAAATGGAAAGACGAGTGGCATACAAGAAGAGCTTCAAAGTCATATGGAGCGAGCTTCGGATGAGTTACGCTTTGAAGATGCAGGTGTCTACCGTGATCGTTTAAATATCCTTGAAAACTTTTCTACACGGCAGGCATTCGTATCTCCTGGAATTGAGAACCGTGATGTCTTTGCCTTTTACCGCGAAGAGACGCTGATGGTGATCTCTGTTCTCAGAATGCGATTTGGGAGAATTCAAGAAAGTGAGAACTTCTGCTTGGAGGATGTTGAGGTTCCAACAGAGGAGGTAATTGAGTCTGCGGTATTGCAATTTTACAGAACTGGACGAGAAGTTCCCGAAGATATACTCCTTCCTTTGGAGATTGATGGAGTTGACGTTCTGAGAGACGAACTGAAGCGGCTGCGCGATGGGGGTGCCGTAGAGCTTCACGTGCCTCGGCGCGGAGCGAAATTTCGATTGCTCGGTCTTGCTGGAGTAAATGCCAAAGAGCATTTTATCGCGCAGTTTGATAGGGAGGCTCGCTATCAGAAAATTGCTGAAGCGATCGCTCGGACCTGTCAATTGGAACAGATGCCTCGACGTATTGAGTGTCTTGATATCTCGAACTTGCAAGGAAGTGACATCGTCGGAGCTGTGGTGAGCTTCTATGATGGAGAGCCGGATAAATCACGCTATCGAAAGTATAAGATCTCATTTCAAGATAAGCCGGATGACTTTGCTGCTGTTGAAGAGGTCGTCCGGAGAAAGCTGAAGGGGAGCTCTGGTGAGAATTTGCCGGATCTTCTCATTATAGACGGAGGTAAGGGCCAACTTGATAGAGCATTGAGTGCGGCCCATGAGGTCGATTCACCAATTGATATCGTGGCATTGGCAAAAATCCGAGATAGTAGTGGGAAGAAAAAAGGTTCGGGCTCTCGAGCAAGTGCTTCGGATCTCAAAGTGGAACGTATCTTTCTCCCAGGGGATTCGGATCCAAGGACCCTTGATCTCAACGCTGAGTCCACCCGATTCTTGCAACGGGTAAGGGACGAGGCGCACCGCTATGTGATAGAATTTCATCGGCAGTCCCGGAGCAGACGTGCGCATCGGTCAAAGTTAGATGATATCCCGGGAATTGGGCCAGAGCGACGAGGGCGACTGCTCAGGAAGTTCGGAAGCATTGCAGCGCTACTTAAGGCTCCTCCTGAGGAGGTCGCGAAAGTCGGCAGAATGCCGAAATCACTAGCGGAAAAAGTTCTTTCAGTGCTGAAAAAGTAGACAACCGTTCAGAAAGCGCTCCCCAGGCCACAAGAAATACGTAACCAAATTTGGATTAACCACCATAATTTCTTTTGGTAACGGTTGTGGGGATTCTCAGTCAGTCCTGTTTTGATGGGGACATTTCCTGCTCGCTTACCTTCTTTTAGGTTGTTTCGTAGGAGGAAATCTATGCGAAAAGGAATTCGCTTACTTGCTGTTTCGGCACTCTTTTTAGCCGCCATCGGTTGTTCAACATATCAATGTGACTCCGTGAACCGCTTCGGTGATGAATATAAAGCCACAATGCGTTACGAACCGGGATTTTTTCAAGTTATTCTCGACTCCATCGGTGGAATGATAAGTGTGCCAACTACTGGGGTCGCGGGGCTAGATAATCTTGTTAATGCTAGTACCGGATATGTCGTGAGCGAAGGAGAGAAGGAGATCATCGCTCAGGCTGCCGCTCCAGCTATTGCAGAACAGATAAAATCCAATCCTTCGAAATATTGTAGCACCTGTGAAACCGGTCAATGCCCTGCTAAAGCAGATGATATCAAAGTGAAGGTCAGCGAAGTTACGGTTACTGGATATCGAACCTTTGAGGTGAAAGCCTCAGTGGAAGGACTTGTTGAGTGTGGAAGTTGTCCTGGCTGTAAAGTCTCACAGGAAAAGTCGTGTTCTCCTGGAACTCCAAACTACACTTACAGTGGCGTGACTTTATCCGAGCCCGTAACAGCCGAGCTGCTCTCGAACTATGGGTATTCGATAGAAGAGCTAAATTTCCATTTGGAGCAGCAAGCTGAGGGCCGTCGCTGAGTAAAGAGCGCTTCTCTTGAAAAAAACTGCGTCAATCCAAAGGATTGACGCTGCTTTGATTC
>JAGRAT010000467.1 GCA_020434495.1 Bdellovibrionales bacterium
GGCTGTTATTATGACAATGCCGAGGATCAATGGGAGAAACATTCTGAGATTGAATCAGAGGATACGATCAATGTCTAAGGGCATTTTTATCGAAAGGCGAACCAGAGATACCGCCATCTATCCTGAGTTTCCCATGGAAGCAGCGAGACTCCCAATGTTTCTTCAATTCGCTCCAGAGGTTCCAATTACCACTGTTGGCGCTCCAGACGAAATCGAGCTCTGCGCGCCTGATTCAATTACGAGGTCCCCTACAGTCGCGGCCGGTAATCCGCCGACTAATACAGTTGGGAGTCCAGAGGAAATGGTGCCACCCACATGCGGGACAGGAACCCCACTAACGTTCGAGATCTGAGGGCATACAACAAAATCGGTCAATCGAGCCGCCGGTTGGCCACTGATCAGAACCGTCGGGGTTCCCGTGGTAATCATACCGCCGTGATTGGTCGGGTCACCAAGTCGTGCAGCAGGACCAGCTGCAATTGCCTTACTGGAATGACCAGCTACAAGCACAACAATGAGTAAAGCGAGGGATACACTACGTCTCATTTTCGCACCTCATACTTGCTAGTTAATTTTTACGAGAGATCCCTGAATCTCCATAATGGCTCCAGCTGATACACTCGAAGTCACATTGCTGTTAATATCAGTGCTTATGTCGGACTGAATCAACGTATTGGTATGTGAACGAACACTAACACTCGCCCCCTCCAGGTTGAGCGCACCAATTGTACTTATATTGATATCACGCGAACTGGACAGAGTGATTCCGCCAATCGGATCCATAAGGATGGAGTTTTCATCAGTCAAAATTGATACTGAATCAGCAGTACTTCGAATAATGATACCAGATGGAGTAATGAGCTCACCCTCAAATGCATTGAGGTTCTGAATGTAATCAAGAGAGACTTCCTGCTCTGAGCTCGAGCAATGAGACTTTACGAGGAGGCGGCCAGATGAATCTGCACATATCCTGAATCCCCTGGGAGATCTCTCTGCCCTACCGTTGTTCGCGTAAGAATCTAGGGCAAAGGAAAATAAAACAGGGAAAGTAAGGAGCACGAGTAAAAGCGTCTTCATTCGATTCATTTAGGGCAACTCCAATAACGATAACTAGAAAATCACAAACTGTTCATCAGCTGACGCTGAAGGCCTCATCTTGCGTTGAGATGAACACCTAGTAAAGAAAGAATCGAGTGCCGAATCGTGAGCACTGACCGATCCGACCCGAGAAGGTGGCTTCGAAGAAGGAAGAAGGGGTTAAGGTCAACTAATAAGATCTGAAATGCTGTGTTTTCAGAGCGTTACAAGGAGAATAGTTGATAGCTCCAGAGAGTTCAGAAGGAACTCTTACTTGTTTGTCCTTCTGGCCTCGACCTCACTTTTGACTAGCCGACTAGGGCGCTTACACTCATCCGAAGAATGATATGTTGATGTTGGAAGGGGGCATTCAATGACACTATCACCAGATGAAGGTCGGGCACGTGACTTTCCTAAGCGAAGCGATGAAACTGCCCAGCGCTATAGCCTTGGATCGTCGCTTGAGAAGCTTTCACTTGAGTCGCTCAAAGCGGGACGGGACCAGGAGTTCCTCTCGCGAGAAGATCATGCAACTACTACAAAAGCACTCAGACAAATTCGAAGAGTGTATATGGATATAGACGGAACTGCCGTGCCCGAAGGCGCAACTTCATTTAGCGATGAAACAATAGAATCTTTTCGACGAGCAACCCGAGCCGGTATCGAGCTAACAGTTGGACCGACTGGTAAACCCTTTGAAGAGGCCGCTCCCCTTTGGGAAAGCTTGCCCACTGATATACCCGTTGATGTAATCATTGAAAAAGGTGCTTACAGAATGCACCGAGATGAGCAGGGGAGTATGACTAAAGTCTATCTCCTGGCGTCACCAGAGGAGGAGCAGGCTATCGCTCAGCTCAAAGCAAAGTTCTATCCAACTGCTGGCATGCCTTCCATTGGTGGGAAGTTAGAGGAAGAGTTTGGAATAGTCATAGTGCCAGCAGGTAGTGGCGCACATCAAGCAGTACTCAGCTTCGATGTTCTCAAAGTGGGGTCTGGACGTGACTTTCAGAACTGGTCCCTGCATGAGCGAAACGAGAAGAAAGTGACGGATCAGGCTCTCCTCGCTCTCGTCGAAGATCGCTTTCGAGAGCTCGTTTCCAAGGCGAACATCGCCGCGTTGGATAAGGCCAGAATCATCCATCTCGGAAATGGCAATATTGAACTCGCTCCCGAGAAAGTCGAGAAGCATCTCGCAATACGACAAGACATCTTGGATCGTGGTGAAGATGCAATTGCTGTGGTGGGAGATAGCGGCAATGATCGCCCTATGCTTGAGCTTGCAGGACAGGGAGGATCGATTTCAGGTTGCCTCATTCTGCATCGAGAAAAGGCTATAGAGCTTGCACCTCTCGTAGATTTCATTGTAACCGGAGAAGCTCAGGTTGGTGTCTTTCTCGACCAAATTGTCCAGGCCAAGGCAGCGAACGGCTTACCAGATCTCGACACCTTTAGCCCTGAAAATGAGATAGGCTAGAGGGGAGCAGGTTAGACGATTGATTCAAAACGATGGAGTGAGTTGTGCCGGGTCCAGAAAACGATAGAGCCCCAAGTTTTCCCGATTGTAGCTCTATGAATGTCGATCATCGTCGTGAACAGGCTATGTTCCGTCTAGTGCACG
>JAGRAT010000468.1 GCA_020434495.1 Bdellovibrionales bacterium
TCAGCTCGGCAAATTACAACCTGCTCCACCTTGGAAAACTGATGTACTCGATACAGCCCATGGGTATCCTTGCCATAACTCCCCGCTTCACGACGAAAACAGGGAGAACAGCCAGCATATAGCTTCGGCAACTCAGAGAGTTCAAGAATTTCATCCATGTGATAGGAAGCAACTGGAACCTCAGAGGTTCCGATGAGGTAGTACTTGTCGTCACGCTCATCCAGGTGAAAAGCTTGCTCCTCACCTCCCGGAAAATATCCCGTACCACGCATCGCCTCATAAAGCACAACGAGCGGCGGATCAAATAGGGTAAACCCTTTTTCATGGAGCAGATCCATGGCCAAGCGGAGGATAGCGTGTTGCAAACGAGCCCCATCTCCTTTCAAGAAGTAATTTCTCGCCCCAGCAACCTTCACGCCCCGTTCGATATCAAAGAGGTCGTGCAGCTCTCCTAACTCGACATGATCCCTCATTGCAAAGGAAAAGCTCGGCACCTCTCCCCAGGTTCGAATTGGGACGTTGTCATCTTCATCAACACCATCAGGGACATCTTCATGAGGAACGGAAGGGATGAGAAGTTGCTTCGCATTCCACTCTTCCTCTACCTCTTTGAATCGAGCGCTCCCCTCCTTCACCTGAGTTGCAGCCTGCTTCATCTTTGCCAGCATCTGCTCCTTCTCTTCTCCGGCAAGCCCCCGAAGTTCCTTGTTGAATCTATTTTGTTCCGCCCGAAGCTCTTCGACCTCCGTTTTTAGAGCTCGGTACTCCTCGTCGAGCTTCAGGAATGCTTCTATATCTAAAGAGACACGTTTTCTCTTCGCTGCTTCGATATATAATTGAGGGAACTCTCTTAAGTGTTTGAGATTAATCATGTGTATACCTTACACCCCAAAACGATTATCGAAACCGCTGGGGTTACCTAATGTCGTGATAGAGCGGTCACCAAACCCAATACCACTCCCCTCCCACGCTACAGGTTCGGAGGACAGGCGGTGGCATTATCTTTGAGGATTGCTATAAAAGAATATAGTGAATACCCGCAATGGATCAAAGTAGCGAAGCAAAGGAAAAAGAGCTCTCTGCCGGAGAGACCGGAGAATCCGCTCCGACGGTGTCAACTCAAGATGGAGGGGACCCCGGTAGAGAGGCGCTTCAGGCAGCTGTCGGAGAATCCCCAAAAAGAGAGGGGAGTAGCCGCCATCAGCGAGAGTTTGAGGTGATTCGCGGAGAGGTTCTGAAAGTGCGGTTTAAGAAGCCCGAGGTCGATTTCGTGATTTTCGAGCTCAAGCCCCCCCCAGGCTCGGCTCCCACAGTTGTAGTTGGAAATGGGAGCGACGTCTCAGCGGGCATAGAGGTAGTCGTCACCGGCGAATTCGTTTCCCATCAGAAATTCGGCAAACAATTTAAGGCCAAGAACATTGCCCTCGTGCCGCCATCCTCAACGGCAGGAATCACAAAATATCTCTCGAGTGGCATCATTCCGGGGATCGGCCCCACCCTTGCGAAACGAGTGGCTGCCCATTTCGGAGAAGAAACGCTGAAAATCCTTGAACGGACTCCACAAAGAATCGAAGAGGTCTCAGGAATTGGGAAGCAGAAGGCCAAGGCCATCGTTGAGTACCTGAGCGAAAACTCCTCGCTCCACGAGATTAGTCGATTCCTCACCGAACACCATATCGCTCCGGGCCTTGCCCAGAGGATTTACAAACGTTACGGCAATCGATCAATTGAACGGTTAAAGGAAAACCCATACCTCCTCGCTCGAGATCTCGTTGGCGTAGGATTTCAAACGGCAGACTCCGTAGCCGTCCGACTTGGGATAGAGCTCGATTCTCCCGAGCGGCATCGCGCAGGACTCCTCTACACTATCGAGCGCTCTAGAGATGATGGCCACTGTTACTTACCAACGAACGTCCTATTCACAGCGACGGAAAACTTACTCGGCACTTCCCCCTCCCTCTCCGAACACGAGACACAACTTCACCTCTTGAAAGACGAGGGGCTCGTTATCGTCGAAGAAGATCGAGTATACCCAAGCACCCTTGCAACAGCAGAAAAATGGATAGCTGAGTTTGTAAATGACCGACTTGTTCCGCGAAAGCATAGACTTCTCGACGAACTCACTACTGAGGGAACGCTAAGACGGGTAGAGAAGGAACTAAAAATTCAGTTTAGTAACGAGCAGCGTAGCGCTGTTGATGCCTGTCTCACCTACAAACTCCTCGTCATCACCGGTGGACCGGGATGCGGCAAAACAACCGTAACGAGAGCTATTGTAGAGACGCTGCAAGACGCAAACTGTAGCATCATGCTGACAGCTCCAACTGGGCGCGCAGCACAACGCATGTCTCAGGTGTGTAATGCTCCGGCAAAAACGATTCACCGGCTCCTGCGCTTTGATCCCTTTAGCAAGAAGTTCTATCACGGTCCAGATGCGCCGTTGGAGGTAGACGGGAAAAAAGTTGACGTTGTGATCGTCGACGAAGCCTCGATGATCGATCTTCCGCTCGCGCACTCGCTCTTCTCAGCGATTCCTAAGGATGCAACCCTTATCCTTGTTGGGGATAAAGACCAGCTCCCTTCGGTTGGACCTGGAAGAGTTTTCGGAGAGCTGTTAAGCGTTGCCGAAGTTCCTACCATAAAGCTCTCCTTACTCTATCGAAGAGACAATGCCTCGCTCATAAACGAAGTCG